>JBHLQZ010000030.1:0-11559 GCA_048883065.1 Candidatus Thorarchaeota archaeon
TAAAAAGAAAATAGAAATTATTTTACTTTCTGTTTTCTCTTATTTTATTCGGAATAAATTAATATAATACTACTTAGTTTTTTTATAAAGGTGAAATTATGGGATTACTAAGTTTTATTGGAAATATAATCTGGGTTATATTTGGTGGTCTATTAACCTGTATTGAGTGGATAATTGCTGGTGTAATTATGTGTGTTACAATCATTGGAATCCCCTTTGGAATTCAATGTTTTAAATTAGCATCGTTTGTCATCTGGCCTTTTGGGAGAGAAATCCGCAGAGGAAAAACAGGAGTTGGGAGATTAATATTAAATGTTCTGTGGATTTTTATTGGATCATGGTACATTGCTTTGACACACCTGCTTATTGGACTATTCTTTTGTATAACCATTATAGGAATTCCTTTTGGATTGCAACACTTTAAACTTGCTGGACTTGCTTTTGCACCATTTGGAGCATATATAGTTAATGTGTAGCGTTTTTTTATTTTTATACACTATTCTTATATTCTCATTACGGGAATTAAAATAGGGGCATAAAAATGGCATACAAAAAAGACAATAATTCAGCAAAAGAACAAGAAAAAACCCAAGCAGCTTTAAAGGCTGCAAAGGAATTTATTTATGATGATTTTGTACTAGGAATCGGAACAGGGAATACTGTAAAATATTTCATCAGAGCTATCTCAGAATTGATTGAGAAAAACAGTCTTGATATTATATTAGTTCCTTCTTCACTAGATACTCAATTGGAATTAACCAAAGCTGGATTATCTTATTCATCCTTACTTGAATTTCCAGAATTAGATGTTTACGTTGATTCTGCAGATATTGTCACAAAGGATTATGTTCTAGTAAAGGGGGGTGGAGCTGCTTTGACTAAAGAAAAGACAATGGCAAAAGCTGCAAAGGAATTCATAGTAATTGTTGATGATTCCAAATACCCAAGAGATTTATTGAGTCACCCCGTACCAGTTGAGTTGCTACCTTTCGCAATTAATACTATAGTTCAACCCATTTTCAATCTTGGAGGAGAATTTGAGCTTCGTTATGGAAAGGGAAAGATTGGTCCAATTATTACTGATAATGGGAATTGTATAGGTGATATCTCTTTTAGTAATCTCTATAATCCTGCAGAAATGGAAGTGGCGCTTAATAATATTCCTGGAATTATCGAAAATGGATTATTTGTTTCTTATGCTCATCGAATTATTATAGGGCACAAAGATGATGCTGAAATAATTGACTTAATGTAAGAAATTAAAAAATAGCAGAAATTGTAGCACCTCGGCTATATGCACTCATTATTTCGCGCCCAATCTGACTATTCTTATCAATACTGATTTCACCTGTTTTTCCAACTGTTAACTGTATTAATTCATCTCCATCTATAGATACAATTACATCTTTTCCAATTAGGAGATTGGGAAAAATTAAATTCACTTTGTTTTTAATAGGATAAACATCAATTATAAATTCAGCTTCTTCAGTTCTTTCGTCAAAAGTTCTTACATCAATGGATAAACCTAGTTTTTGTTCAATTTCTTCTATTCTTTTTCCATTTTTCCCTATTATCCTTGGTTTGTCTTTTTTAGTAACAAATAATGTTAAAGAATTTGGGGGATTAAAATCATAGTTATAATCATATATAGAATATTTCTTTAGGGTTTTCTGAATGAATGAAGGTGACACAGATTTTTGGGTGGTAAAACTTCTTCTTTTAGTATCTGTACCTATAAGTGGGGCAACAACAATTTGTTCACCAAAAGTGTATATTTCATATTCTGGAGTATTAGTGTGAAAATCTTTCACAAGAACTACTGGACGAGTTAAATCTCGTTCTCTCATACCAGCGGGTAATTTAACTGTTAATTCAAGAGTATATGTCTTAGCTATATTTCCTCTATCAATGAAGATAATTGTATCTACAATAGAAGGAATAACACCTAAATCTACTCTTTTAATGAAACGTTGGATTCCATCAATTGCTTGTGTAGCATGAACAACACCGATAAGCCCAATTCCGGCAAGCCTTAAGTCAGAATATGTTTCAAAATCTTTAGTTTTTCTCAATTCGTCATAAATTACATAATCCGGCCTCATTAGGAGCACTAAATCTGCAGAAGCAGAAATATCACCTTCAAATCCGGACATTTGGGTTATTCTGTTATCTACTTGAAGATCCCTAGGATTTTCAAATGTTTTTACAATCCTATCCTTGTCAGCATAAAATTCTGCAATAGCTGTAGCAAATGTGCTTTTTCCAGCTCCTGGTGGTCCTGCAATAATAATACCCTCTGCTTTTTTCTCAATTCTCTCTAATAAAGTAGGATCTAATCTATAGTCGTTCAAAGAAAGTTTCAATATTGGTTTTACAGCAGTGATTTCCATTGCATCACTAAAAGGAGGTCTTATAATAACTATTCTTGAGTTTTTTAACTGTACAACTGTTGTTCCATATTGATCAGATTCTATAAAACTATCTTTTTCCCTTCTAGCTCTTTCAACTATATCTTTAGATAAATCTTCTAAAAACTCTCTTGAAAGTATATCTTCTTCAGGTAATGACACTAATTCAAAATTACCAGGTGTTCCTTTCTTCGCAAGAGGGCGATTGTCTTCCCTTAAATGAATAGACATAGTAGTGTCATCAAAGTAATCTTCAATTTTCTTACCGATACTTTTTGTTGTTTCTTTTATAAAAACAACAGCTAAACCTTCAGCTTTTCCTATTTCAGCCATCACCCTATCAGATGTAACAAGAATAGCTTGATATTCCTCTGCTAATTCGCGGATTTTTGCATCTAGTTCTCCAGCAGATGCACCTCGTATTTGATTGTAGGTAGGTCTACTGCCATCTATAATTATACTAAGACCTCTTTCTGCACAAAAATCTCTCATTCTTTGTAATTCTTCTAAAGCTGCAATTCCTGTTGTTTTAGCTTGATTTGCCATATTCTCAATTTCAGCTACGACTACTCTTGATAAGATGATTTCTTCAAGATCTTTTTGTTCTGAAATATATTTTAGAAATTGTCCATTGATAATTGTTGATGTATCAGGAACATACTTCATTTAATTCTCACCTAAATCTAGATTTATTTTCTCAAATTCCAGCTCACTTACACTATAATAGGAAACATCACCTAAACTATCGATCACAGCAAAAATTAGTAATTTGCTTATCTCTTTTGCTTCTGAAACAATTTGATCGATGTCATCAATATTAAATAGTGACCCCTCAACCATTGGCACTACAAGAGCTAGGTGTTGAGCATTTTTTGGTGTTGCACCTCTTTCATAAAGTTCAAAATATTTTTCGTTAATTGAATGCTTTTTTACTACATAACCTCTAGCTCTTAAATCTTTATACAGAAGATAATGAACCAAAAATTCTTGGATATTATTTGAAAAAAATGCAACAACTTCAGAAAGTGAAAGGTTTTGATTTTTTACTTCTTGTACGTCAATTTTCTTTCGTTCTAATAACAATACAGTTTCATAAGGATCTAGTTTTAGATGACCAGATTTTGTGTATTTTCCAAACCAACCTTGACTGTAAACTGAATTACCATTTTTATCTTCTATCAATGAATATTCATTATGAAGTTTAGCTATTGGAATCATTTGTTTCTAGATTAATGAAAAGAGGATAATATTAAAAATTGGTGTTAAAAGATTCTTTAGATTGAATGAAAATAAAGACTAAATTGCAAAAATCACTAAAAAATATCATAGATCCCTCTTTATTGGATAAAATACCTTCTGGATATTCAGTAATAGGAGATATTGCTATTTTTCATCATATTAATGAAGATTTAAACTCTATAAAAAAGCATATTGGGGATCTGATAATTCAATTTGACCCACAAGTCTCTGTTGTAATAGAACAAATTGAAACTAAATCCGTATATCGTAAACCTGTTATTAAATACATAGCAGGTGAGAAAAGAACTTTAACAATTCATAAAGAATACAATACACTTTTTCATATCGATGTTTCAAAAATAACATTTTCTCCTGGGAATAAAGGTGAAAGAGGTTTTTTAATCAACGCAGTAAAAAATGGAGAGATAATTTGTGATATGTTTGCTTGTATAGGGAATCTATCGCTTCCAATTGTTGTTAATAATCCAAACATAACTGTTTATGGAATAGAAGCTAATAAAGACGCATTTGATTTTTTGAAAAAAAACATAAAAGAAAATGACGTCCAAGGAAGGTATTATCCTGTTTTTGGTGATAACCGTGTTAAAACACCTGAAGGAATTGCTAACAGAGTTATAATGGGATTTTTTGAGAGTGACATAGTACAATTCACAAAAGCTGTTGATGCTATACAAGATGAAGGATTGATTCATTACCATTTCACTTCATCTCGTAATAATAATTATAATTTTGAAAATTTGATAATTTCTGCAAAAGACAAAGTAAAATTCAGAGTAGAATCATCTGAAATTAGAAAAATAAAAAAAGTATCTCCTCGTCTTATTCATTATTGTGCTGATATTAAAATACTGAAGTAATTTTGAGTAAAACTCGTGAGTTGTTATATTTAGAAAATGTTAAAGCATATGAATTGAAAGTAAAACAATGTCTAGAGAAAAACCGAATGCTTTTGAATTAAGAAAACTAAGAGGTATTGCTGATTACCAATTTGGAAAAGGTGCAGGAGAAGTTTTATTTCCAAAAAATATCACTATTGAACGATCAAGGGGAACAAAAAGAATCCGTTTTATTTATCTAGATAATGAAAGAATTTGCTCTTTTAGAGTTCAGGATGGTTTTCTAATACCATCATTATTAGGTGGTAAGATTCTGTATAATAACAATTTTGCACATAAAGTTAAAGTTATTCAAGAAGCAGAACCTTTTGTAAGAAAGGGTAAGTCGCTGTTTGCTAAACACGTTATTGAAGCTGATCAAGAAATCTCTGCAAAAGAAGAAGTAATTTTGGTAAATGAACAAGGAGACTTTATTGGTATAGGAACATCTAAATTATCTGCAGAATTAATGCTTGAGATGCAAAGTGGAGTTGCTGTTGACACCAGAAAAGGAGTCGGAGAGAATATTTAATTTACTTCTTGGTTTTAAGTCGCATAATTGCTCCAGCTAAATCTCCTTTTTCTTCTTCTATCGCATTTCTTGCTTCTTCTTCTGATGCACCAGTTTGATTCATTATTAACTTTACATCATCTTCAGAGACAGTAACTGCTGTTGCTTCAATACCAGTACTTCCTTTCTCCCTTTCTATCCCTGAACCTACTACTTGATAGATTTCTCCACCAAGAAAGATTTTGCTAACTTGCGGAGAAGGTATTACTATATCTTTATCTTCAAGTCTGATAATTACTTCCTCTACACCTTCTAATTCTTCAGTTTTCATTTGTCCTCTTATTCTTTTCATTTCTCTGGGACTCATAGGCCTTTTTGGACTTGCCATTTTAATTTACCTGTCTTTTTTCTTCTCAATTTTTCCTTTTTCACTAATATCTCCTATCATCCCTTCTTTTGGAGCTCTTGTTTTTAGGAAATTCCATCCTATCCATGCCATCAAGGTCAAGAAAATGAATATAACAATAAAGACAACAATAGCCAGAGCTAAATAATATTTCAATGAAATTTGATTCTCAATTATAGGAAGCAGAATTGTCCAAACAAAAAGGAAAGCAGCGATAGCAAATGAGCTAAAAATCATTACTATTCCTATTATTTTGTCATTCATTCTCTGACCTCTTAAAAAGAGTATGAACTACATTTATTTAGTTTTTTCCTCTAATTACATCTCTATATCAATACCTAAAGCCATCTTAATTAATGCACGAACTTGGTCTTCGGCACTCTCATATTGAGCTTTTTTTCCTGGAACTTCTACAATTACAGGATAAGGATTTAATCGAATTCTTCTAATCAAATCAGCGTTTGCTTTTGCTACTTCCTCTGTTATTATTAAAACTGCAATCTCTGAATCATCTGCAACAGTACGTATTAATTTCGCGGATTTTTCAGGTTCTTCTGTATAAACTTCAGAAATTCCTGCTAATTTAAATCCCATTGAAGTTTCTTCATCACCTATACTTACAATCTTGTTCCTTTGTTTAGAACTCATTAAAAATACACTTCTCAGAATATATTGGATAAAATGTAATCTACTGCTTTCTTCTCTATTTTCTTTGCCTTTTCCTTAAGTTTATTCTGCTCTTCTTCAAATATGTTGAGGGTTTTAACGTATTCTTTTTCTACCCTTTCTCCAACACTAGAGAGTACTTTATCAGCTTTTTCTTTAGCTTGTATTTCAACATCTTTAATTTTTAGTACTGCAGATTTCTCTGCCTCCATGATAGCGTTCTGTTTTGAGGTTTCAGCTTTCTTTAGCTTCTGTTCACATTTTTTCTCTGTTTCTCGTATAATCTTTAGGAATTCAACACTCATAGTATCGCCCATATGATTAGTTCTTGAAATAAACCTCAACTACATTTTTAAAACATTTTGTTACGTCTTTTTTGACTGTTTTTTCACTTATTTTTCTTTTGTCGAAAAAGATTTAATCGCACACTATAATCAAGATGACAATGAAGAGAAAATTTTTTGGTACAAATGGTATTCGAGGAGAGATTGGAGAACTATTCACACCAGTTTTTGTATCAAAAATGAGTTCAGCTATTGCTGCTTTCATGAAAAACAAAGGAACTATGGTTATTGGATCAGATAGCAGAACAAGCAGTCCTGCAGTTAAATATGGAGTAATTTCTAGTATACTCTCAACTGGAATTGAAGTTATTGATTTGGGTGTGGTTCCTACTCCTCTTCTTCAATTTGCTGTCACTTATTTGAAAGTAGATTTTGGGATAATGGTTACTGCAAGTCACAATCCACCTCATTTTAATGGAATTAAGGTGGTTGACTCTGATGGTATTGAAATCGATATTCATAAGCAAAAATTAATCGAAGAAATTTATGAAAGAGATAAATTTGATTATGTCTCATGGGAAAGCAGTGAAAAAGTAACAAAAATTGACTTGATAAAAGACTATATTGACAGAATAACTAGTTTTGTTGATGTTGAAAAAATACAAAAAAGAAAACTCACTTGTGTTGTAGATAGTGGAAATGCTGTAGGCGCGCTTACTACACCTCTAGTATTGAAAAATTTAGGAATTCGAGTATTAAGTATTAATGGTAACTTGGATGGACATTTTCCAGGTAGAGGGGTGGAACCAATTCCAAAAAAATTAACATTAATGGGGAGAACTGCTTTGCAAGTGAAAGCTGATTTTTCTATCGCTCATGATGGAGATGCCGATAGAGCTATTTTTGGTGATGAAAAAGGCATGGTGTATTATGGAGATAAATCTATAGCTTTATTCCAGAAATGGTTGTTACAAAATGAATCCAATAAAACATTTGTTACACCAGTAAGCTCATCTAAAATTGTAGAAGACATATCAGAAGAAATTGGAGGAAAAATAATTTGGACACCAGTTGGATGCATATATGTAAGTAGAACCATGAAAGAAAATGATTCGTTACTAGGAGGAGAAGAAAACGGTGGAATCTTTTATGCTCCTCATCAATGCGTTAGAGATGGTTCAATGGCTGCAGCATTAATGGCAGATATTCTAGCTCAAACTGATAAAACATTTAGCAACTTAGTAGGTGATCTACCACAATATTATCAGAAAAAAGATAGCATAAATTGTCATAATAAGTTGAAAGAAAAAGTAATGGATTATGTTAAGAATAATGTACAGGAAGCTTCAGAGATACTAACAATAGATGGTGTAAAATTGATTTATCCAGATAGCTGGATTTTAATTAGACCTTCAGGAACTGAACCTATTTTTAGAATTTTCGCAGAAGCAAAAACTAAAGATATAGCAGAAAAAATGATAAATAATGGTTTAGGTTTGGTTAAGAAAGCCTTAAGGAACACCTAATAGTTTGTTATTTAGAGAAACAAATTAAATAACTAGAATTTGATTTAAGAAGTTCTGCTTTCAAGAAAATCAAGATGTGATTTAACAAAATTTAAAAAAAGAAAACTAAAAGTTGGGTAACAAACTGAGAGTAATTGAAATGGCAACTGCTGATTCTGAACAAATTGGTGTGATAGAGAGAATTGCGGGACCTGTAGTTCAAGCCTCAAATATGCTAGGTTCGAAGCTTTACGATGTGGCTAGAGTTGGAGACGAGAAACTAGTTGGAGAGATAATTCGTCTAATTGACGATATTGCTACAATTCAAGTTTATGAAAGTACAGAGGGACTAATGCCAGGAGAACCAGTTCATTTAACTAATGCCCCATTATCTGTTGAACTTGGACCAGGACTAATAAGACAAATTTTTGATGGTATTCAAAGACCTCTACCTTTGATTAGACTCCAATCTGGAGATTTCATTACTAGAGGGATAGAAATCCCAGGTCTAGATCATAAGAAATTATGGGATTTTGAACCAACAGTAAAAATTGGGGACAAGGTGGAAGGAGGAGATATAATAGGTGAAATTCCTGAAACACCAACTGTTGACTTTAAATTAATGATCCCACCTAATGTCCGAGGAAAATTAGATTTTATTGCAAAAAAAGGAGATTATACAATTGATGAAATCGCTGCCACTGTGACAACACCTGAAGGGAAGAAAATTGATTTACAATTTTATCACGAATGGCCAGTAAGACAGCCAAGACCATATAGTAGAAGATTACCATCAAACGTCCCCTTAATAACAGGACAAAGAATTTTTGATACTTTTGCACCTATAGCGAAAGGGGGAACAGGCGCTATTCCTGGTGGTTTTGGTACAGGAAAGACTGTTAGTCAACATCAGTTAGCCAAATGGTCAGATGCTAAAATAGTAGTTTATGTAGGATGCGGAGAAAGAGGTAACGAAATGACTGATGTACTCAGAGAGTTTCCAAGATTAGTTGACCCTTATACTGGTGGTCCTCTAATGGATCGAACGGTTTTAATCGCAAATACATCAAATATGCCTGTTGCTGCAAGAGAAGCTAGCGTCTATACTGGAATCACTTTAGCTGAATTCTTCAGAGATATGGGATATGATGTAGCAATGATGGCTGATAGTACATCTCGTTGGGCCGAGGCTATGAGAGAAATCTCAGGAAGATTAGAAGAAATGCCGGGTGAAGAATCATTTCCTGCTTATCTTGCATCCAGAATTGCACAATACTATGAACGTGCAGGAAGAGTACTAACAATCGGAAACAATCCACGTGAAGCGAGTATAAGTGTTGTTGGTGCAGTTAGCCCCCCAGGAGGTGACTTCAGTGAACCTGTTACACAAAATACATTAAGAATAGTTAAAGTATTTTGGGCTTTATCTAAAGAATTAGCAAGTAGAAGACACTTTCCTGCAATTGATTACTTACTTAGTTATACACTTTACTGGTCTGCTTTAGAGAGATATTATGCAGATAACGTTAGTCAGGAATTTCCACATCTAAGAACGGAAGCATTAGCATTACTTCAAAAAGACAAAGAACTTCAAGATATTGTGGCGCTTGTAGGACCTGATGCTTTACCTCCGAGTGAAAAAATAGTATTGGAAACTGCAAGGATGATAAAAGAAGACTTCTTACAACAAAACGCATATCATGATACAGATAGTTTTTGCAGTCTTCAAAAACAATATTTGATGTTAAAAACCATATTACGTTATTATGAAAAAGCTTCAGAGCTTCATAAACGAGGTGCCAATGTTGCAGATATATTTGAGCACAATATTGTTACAAGGATCGCTAGAATGAAATATTTAGAAAAAAGTGATGTTGAAACTAACCTAAACGAATTGATGAAAGAAATAGATGGTTTAACAGTACAAGATTTTGGAGAAGAGGAAGTAATATAGGAGGTTATAAAAATGACAGTAAAAGAGAGATATGAATCAAGAGAATTCCAAACTGTAACTGAAGTATCAGGACCATTAGTGTTTGTAGATTTGAAAAAGATGGGGGGCGTATCATACGGTGAGATAGTTGAGATTATAACAACAACAGGAGAAAGAAGAAGAGGACAAGTTTTAGACGTTTCAAAAAATTTAGCAGTAATTCAATGTTTTGAAGGTACTTCAGGATTGGAAACCAAAGACACAATCTGTCGATTTTTAGGCGAAACCATGAAAATTGGTGTTAGTCGTGAAATGCTTGGACGTGTTTTCAATGGGAGAGGAGAACAAATAGATGGCGGTGGAGACATAATACCAGAAAAAATACTGGACATTGCTGGATCCCCCATAAATCCTTCTGCACGTCGTTACCCAAAAGAATTCATTCAAACAGGTATTAGTACAATAGATACTTTATTAACTCTTGTTCGTGGCCAGAAATTACCTTTATTCAGTGGAAGTGGACTTCCTCATAACATGCTTGCTGCTCAAATTGCACGTCAAGCTAAAGTTCTAGGTTCAGAGGAAGAATTTGCAGTTATCTTTTCCGCAATGGGAATCACTGCTGATGAAGCACGTTTCTTCAGAGATGATTTCGAAGAAACAGGAGCTCTTGACAAGGTTGTATTATTTCTTAATCTTGCAGACGATCCAGCTATTGAAAGACTTTTGACTCCTAGGTTGGCACTAACTGTTGCAGAACATCTTGCATACGATCATGATTATCATGTTTTAGTAATTCTTACTGATATAACAGCTTACGCTGAATCCCTCCGTGAAGTAGCTGCTGCTCGAAGTGAAGTTCCAAGCAGAAGAGGATACCCAGGATATATGTATTCAGATTTCTCTACCATTTATGAAAGAGCCGGAAGAATACATGAGAAAAAAGGATCAATAACTCAAATTCCCATTTTGACACTACCAAATTACGATATAACTCATCCAGTTCCCGATCTAACTGGCTATATTACAGAAGGTCAGGTTTATGTTGATATAGGATTGAATCGAAAAGGCCTTTACCCTCCTATTAATCCCTTGCCTTCATTATCAAGACTCATGAAGGATACTATAGGGGAAGGGTCTACAAGAAGCGATCACAAATTTGTAGCAGATCAACTTTATGCACTTTATGCTACTGGAAGAGATTTAAGAGATTTAGTTGCAGTTGTTGGAGATGAGTCTCTCTCTGAAACGGATAAAAAAATTCTAGAGTTTGCAGATCTTTTTGAACAAAACTTCATTAACCAAGATTATCACGAAGATAGAACTATTTTCGAATCATTGGATATAGGTTGGAAAATGCTATCTATTTTTGATGATCCTCATAGAGTTTTAAAGCGTATCCCATCCGAAATCATTGATAAATTCCACATAGAAAAAAGAGATGAGAAAACAGATTTTAATTCTGTAAATACTTAATTCTTTTTTTCTTCAGTTTCATTTTTATTTTAGAATTACACAGTTTATTTTATTGAAATTCAGCCATTTTTTCACTTTTAAATTTTTATTAATTTTGTCAATTGAAGAAGCGAATTGAACATCATTCTCAAATCCCATATCTATTAAATTTAAACCATTAGGAGATTCTAATAACAACTTCTTGAAATCAAGATGATTATTACTCATTTTCTTTGTTTTTTCCCAGAAATCATCT
>JBHLQZ010000031.1:0-11557 GCA_048883065.1 Candidatus Thorarchaeota archaeon
CAACTTCCTTAAGATTTTGGATAGATTTGGAATGGATTACTATTTCAGAAACTAAATGGTACTCAAACCTTCAAACCACAATTTTCACATTTATCAATGTTTTTCCAGAAGAAGAAATTACTCCACTATTTGATCCCATAATAATTTACGTTATTATAATTACTTCCCTGTTCGTTGGAATAGCTTATTTCTCTAGAGATATTATTCAAGGAATTGCACAAAGAGCTAGAGATAGTACCCCTAGAACATATCCTGTAACATCTTATGCTCTAGAAACAGCTATATTAGATGGGAGTAACATCGCATGGGAAGAGAAAAATTTCGCTGAAAAACCTAGAATTAGCAATATTGAAACAATGATAAACAGATTAAGTAAAGCAAATTTCAGAAAAATCATTACTGTTGCTGATGCAGCTCTAAGATATCAGATTGATGATCAAAGAAGATTGGATAAATTAGTAAAAGAAGGTGCTATAAAGATGCTACCTGCCAGAGTAGATGGTGATAAGTTCATTTTAAGACTAGCTGAAGAAGAAAATGGTATGATCGTGAGTAATGATATGTTTAAAGAATTTAGAGAAATGGCTCCTTGGATAGATCAAAGAAGAATACCTTATACAATTCTTGATGGTGAAGTATATTTACACCCCACAGCTGTGGAAACAATTGTTTTAGAACCTGAAGAGGAAGCTAATAAAAATTCCAAAGATAACAAACAAACTAAGAAAAAAACTGAAAATCGATAATTTTGAATATTTTATGTTATAACTGAGTCATTATAAAGAAGTATGTGAAAAATATAATGAAGAAAATGAATGTTGACCAAAGGTATTATGATTATCCTATAGCCGAAAACAAATACGATTCGGTTCCTACATTAGATAATTTGCCTTATGATTATTTCTTTAATGATGATTATAATTATCTAACAATTCCTGAGGTTCAACTGTTACTTACTTTATCAGATTCTCGGATTTCATATTCATTTTCTGGATTGAAAAAGACTACATCTTTGCATCAACATCAGTTGACCAAAGCATTAAAAAGATTACAGAGTAGAGATTTTTTGATTAAAAACGAGAATGGAACTTATGAATTAACAGATTTAGGAAGCGAGTATACTAGACAGTTATTTCAGGAGTTAATAAGTAAGAAAGCAGTAAGCATTCATAACAATCAATATTTCTCAAATTGGAAAAGATTGAAGATCATCCCCCCACACGAACAAGAGTTTCTCGCATCATATTTGCAAAAGAAATGGTTTAGTAGTTTCAGATATTTATACAGAAAAGAAACAGAACAAAGCCTTGAATTATGTTGGGAAGATCACAATGGAGATCAGATACACATGTATATAAGTTCAGAATATATTGATATAGAATATCGTTCAATCAAACCTAGTTATTCAGACATGCAACTGATTTCTAAATGGATTAGTGATGAAATTTCAAGCGAAAGTAATTTTGAGGTTGATATTGAAGAGGAAATTCAATTTAATGGAATTCCGTACAACTAATTGTTTAAGGTGCTAAATCACTAAATATTTAAATTATAGAATAAGAAAAAAAATGAGGAAATAAAATGAATAATCCAAATTTCAATGGGATACCTAATAGCCCATTCATGGATCCTAAACACGGAACCACTACAATTGCACTAAGATTTAAGGATGGTGTAGCTGTAGCTGCAGATAAAAGGGCTTCAATGGGTAGTTTTGTTGCTTCAAAAAAGGCTGAGAAAGTACATGAATTAAATAAATTCACTGTAGCAACAATAGCTGGATTAGTATCTGACGCTCAATACTTAGTAAACTTAACAAGAGCAAATATTAATCTTTATGAGCTTGGAAGAGGTTATCCACCATCTACAAAAATGGCAGGAAATCTCCTTGCATCAATCATGTATGAACAATACCGATCCTACTTTCCATACTGGGTTGCATTGTTAGTAAGTGGTCTGGATGAAGAAGGACCTCATGTTTACACTCTAGATATGGCAGGAGGAATCACAGATGAAGATTTTGCGTCTACAGGATCTGGATCAATGATTGCTTACGGTGTTTTAGAATCAACTTGGAAACCAAACCTTTCAGAAGCAGAAGGCATAAAATTAGCAATAAAGGCTTTAGCAACAGCCATTAGTAGAGATACTGCTACTGGCGATGGAATGGATGTAGCTGTTGTTAATAAAAAAGGAACAAGGCGACTGACTCCTGAAGAAGTAAAGAGTAGTATGGAGGAATGAAAAAATGTTAGGACCACAATCAATGGGATATGATAGATCGCCTCTTATGTATTCACCAGAAGGCAGAATTATTCAAACAGAATATGCTCGTGAATCAGTTCGAAGAGGAAGCATTGCAATAGGCATAAAAAGCAATAATGGTGTTGTTTTAGCAGGATTATTACGTTTAATTGATTTGAATGAACCAGATCTTAAAATTCATAAAATCTCTGATATTATTCAAGCTATTTTTGCAGGTGTAGCCGCTGATGGTAGAGTTCTCATAAGTCGTTCTCGTCTTGAAGCGGAAATTTTCAGACTTACTTATGGAGAATCGATAGATGTTCGAGGACTTGCTATCAAGATAGCAGATTATGTTCAAATCTTTACACAACAAGGAGGCTTGCGTCCATTTGGAGTCGGAATTCTTTTTGGTGGTATTGATCACACAGGTCCAAATCTTCAGTTTGTAGATCCTGGTGGTGCAGTAATGTCTTGTAAAGCAAAAGCTATTGGTGAAGGGGATTCTGAAGCGATTGCATACCTAAAAGAAAAATACGCTGAAGATTTAACTATTGACCAAATGGTGGAAATTGCTAAAGAAGCTATTCGTAAAGCTGCTCGAGATGTAGAGTTAACTGATGAGAGTATAGCAATCGAAATCATGCCAGTTAAATAACTTCTATTTTATTTTTTTTATTTCATTTTTATTTTTTAAGCAGTAAGATAAATCTATTTATACAATCTGATTTTTTTAGCTATAGATATTAAATGAGAGTTTATTTGTCTAATGTCATCTGTGTTGATGGAAAAAACTGGAAGGTTGTTTGTGATAGTACAAGCTCAAAATTCTATCCACTAATTTTCTATAGTCATGCTCATTCTGATCATATCCCTAGAAAAATACCATCAACGGAAATCATTACTTCGAGTACAACAGAGATGTTAGTCAAACATTTTGCTTCAAGTTTTGAAGGAGCATCTTTTTTCCAAGAATACTCATTGAATGGAACTTCGTTTGTTCAAAAATCAAGTGGTCACATTGTTGGATCTACTGCTCTAGTAATTAATTCGAGTGAAGGAAAGCTTGTATATACTGGTGATGTATCCACCAGAGATAAAGGATTTCTTGAACCTTTCAAACCAGAAAAATGTGATACTCTGATAATAGAAAGTACATTTGGTTCTCCTGACTACGAGTTTCCAAATTACAATCAAATAATATCGGAAACAAAAGAAGAGATCAGAAAATATCTAGAGGATGGCATTCCTGTAGTTCTGATGGGATATCCATTAGGGAAAGCACAAATGCTTTATCATGCATTTTCAGACTTAACAGACTTAAACATAATGCATGAATCAAACTATGCGATTAATAAACTCCTACTCTCAAGAAATATCAAAGGGAGTATTTCTGCAATTTCATATCAAGATGCAGAGGAAGAAAAGTTCCTTGAAAAAAATCAGAATTGGATTCTTTATGCGCCTTTAAGATCTGGAAGAAGTGAATTTAACATGTATGTAAGAAACAAGTATGGAGCAAAATTATTTGCTTTTTCAGGTTGGTGCATTTCCTCAAATTACAAGTTCCGAATGGATGTGGATCATAGTATTCCCATTAGCGATCATGCAGATTTTTCAGAATTAATAGAAATATGCGAAAAAAGCGATTCTAATAGTATATACACTATTTATGGAAATAATATTAAATTCGCTGCAGAATTACGAAATAGAGGATTCAATGCATACCCATTGTCTAAACAAACAATTCTAGAAAGTTTTTTTCATAAAAACAGAGCTAAGAGCTAACAATAAAATCCTCAATACTCTTTTCCCTGTAGATTATTTCATTAAGATGGATTACTTGAATTGGGATATCTCTTCTTGCTAGAAAATCTTTAGCATTGCCACTAATTGAATTACATATTAAAACTAATTTCTTTAAGTTAAGTGACTTAATTAATTCTTCAAGCTGTAGAAGTTTATTTGTTGGTATTGTTCTTTTCCAATTCATTGTTATGATACCAATGCGATTTTCCTTTAGATAAAAATCAAGAATATATTTCTTACGACCAAATTTGAAAGTAGCATTTTCATTTACGTGAAGATTACGTGTAGAAAATTCTTTTCTAAGTACATAGCTAATTACAGACCCTTCTTCATTCATCAATCAAAAATCATACTCTTACTTAAAAACAAGGTTTAATACCCACATAATATGCTTAAAACATCAAAAAATTGCATTATTCTGACAAAAAACACGTAGTGAGAAAATATATAGGAATTGATTTTTTGGAAAAAAACATCCTCTTGATTAACCAAAGATGTATTTCATTTCTCGTCGGTTTGATAACCAGTATAGAAACCTATCAAACAATGAGATATGTTTTTTCATCATAAATTTTGGAACATCAGCATATAAGTAAATATAATCTATTTTCTTTTTCTCAATTTTTGATATCTTATCTTTGATTTTGTATTTCAAGGTTTCATCAGTAACTTCTGATATTTCACAAGCTATTCCAATCTCTAACTCCTCTTTTGTGAAAAGAATTACAGAATCCCCTATTAACGATTTGAGCAGATTATGTTGATATTTCATTTTATCTTTGTCTAAGCGCATTAGTATGGGAGGAAGATCTATTATCAATTCATTACCACCTATTACTATTGTTTCATATTTCTCTGAATTATCGACTTCAAACACGAATGCAGTATTGTGAAAAGTAGTTCCTAATTCAAAGCTCTTCATTTTAGAATCTCTATCCAATCCATCCTTGTAGAAAATAACATTCTTATCGACTAGCTGATTAAAGTAGTCAACATTTTTTCCAGTATATGTGGTCTTAAAAGATCTCTTTTCTTCAGTTAAAGTTTCAAATAAGAAAGTTGGTTTATTATTTTTTGGATTAATATCCCATGAAGTTAATGTTCCTAATCTCCCATTCTTCAGTACATAAAGATCACCTTTTTGAGCATCCGCTATGGCATAATCAGTGATTAATATTTGTTTTTCTTCTTTTTGGGTTTTGATTCTTAAAAGTAAAGGTTGACATATTGTTTTACTAATATGAATTCCTTCAACTTCACCTATAACAATGTCTTCTGCAATATGATCATATGCAATAATATATCTCCCTTTTAGTGTAGAAACAAGCTCTTCCATTCTTGTTAGTTCCAAGAAGTCTTTTACACCTTCTTCTCCATAATATTCATTATATTTCTCTGTTATAAGTTTGGAAAATTGTTCTCTTTTATTTGTCAGTTGTTTTATTGCTTTTCTTCGAATGAAATCTGGTAGTACAAGCCAATAAGGAAGAAGTGCTCCTTTTACTGGGGAGAAGTCATCTTCTAAAACAGCAACGATCCTATAAGCAGATCTAGGATGTGACATGAAGATATTGGAAATCATATCCCATCTTCCAGGTCTGTATATATGACGATATAAGCGGATAGCAGCTTCTCCTCGAAATCGTTGTTTTTCTTCATCTGTAAATTCTTTTCCTGTAAGCAGTTGAACATTTAATCCAAAATCACCTGCAATACCTTGATAGAATCCTTCAAGTTTGTACAAAACTTGTGCTAATTCTTTTCCATAACCTACTTTCTTCGTCTGTAAATCTGCATCCCCTTCCAAAATTCTCACAAATATAAATAAGAATGCTAAAATTCCATAATTTATCAAAAAGTAGATTGCAAAGGGTATATCTTGTGGATAAGCTGCATAATCAAGTGTTGTGGCTGGTAGAAGAAGTGCTTTCTTAATAATCATCTCAGCAGATGCAATAACTTGTAACCATACTACATGCAATCTTTTATTATGAGCAAGTTCATGAGTAACTATACCTTTAATATCATCATCAGTAAAATCGCTTAATTCGCGCGAGATAAAGGCTATACGCTGATCAAACCAAGGACCATAAGCCATTGCATTTAATATTGGTGCTTCAACGAATCCAACTTTTACTTTATTCTTTATTCCTAGTCTTACTCTTATTTCTTCAACTATCTTCAGAATTCTTTCATCTTCAACTGGCTTGATTCCTAGAAGTTTTGTCAGTAATGGACCTGATATGAAATACATTACAAAAGATATTAGAATAAGAACTTCATATGGAGCAATAGAGAGAAATATCACCCTTTCTGCAATTTTTTGGTCTAGTACTGATGATAAGTAAAACCAATTTAATTTCTCTGCTTCAATAATGTTTGTTTTACTAAGGATATTTGTACCAAGATAAAGAACAACATAAACCAAAGCAAAAAGTACTAGATAAAGTATCTGTGGAGACATTAATCGGCTTACAAGAACAAATTTCTTTCCAAAGAAAATTAATGCCATTATTATAAATACAAAAATCATAAGGTTGTATGCCCAACCTGTGAAGATTTCATTCGACTCACCTGTTACTTTTTCAAAAATATAGTCACCAACGGTACCTACTAGAAAAACAAGATATGTTACTACAGATACAATCATCAATTCTCTCCATACTGGGGATTCTCGTAGTTGTATAGTCTGATAAACAGCTAAAACAAAGAAACTTAGTGCAATTGCTAATAACCATTTAGTAATCAAAACTAGAACTAGTCCGAAAGTAAGAGCAATAAAAGCCAGCATTAGATTTTCTGAGGTTGTTCCATATTTTATTTTAGTTCTAATTTCGTTAACAAGAAAGAATAATCCAATCACAGCTAGAACTATTCCAAGTATAGTGGTGATATCCCAGTTTTGAATCCTTGTCCAAATCTCTAGGAAAAAATCTGCAACAGTCATATTATCATTCGCATGAAAAAAAAGAAACTTTAAAACCTTTGTCTTTGGAAAAAACTCTAATTGATTTCAAGATTAATTTTACGAAACTTTCAATAACTACTAAATAGAATTTCAAAAAAGAGAAATGATACCACTACCAGTAGACATTCAATATAAAGAAGGGGAATTTCACCTTAATTCAAATACTTGCATTTGCTCAAAATCAAATCTCAAAAAAATGGTTAAGTATTTCCAAGGACTAATAAAAGAATCTATTGGTTATGACCTTAAAGAAGAAGATAATATTAACAAATCAAACAGTATTAATTTTATTCTAGATGATTCTTTAAGAAACCTAAAAGATGAAGGCTACATACTAGAAGTGTTTAAAGAAACAATCTCTATTAAAGCTCTTGCTATAAAAGGTATTTTTTATGGTATTCAAACATTAAGACAATTATTGCATGTAGAACTAACAAAAAAGAAAAATTCTGAAGAGAATATTCAAATAATTCCATGTGTAAGGATTGAAGATTATCCGAGATTTAAATGGAGAGGATTCATGCTTGATGTAAGTAGGCATTTTCATGATGTAGATACAATCAAACATATCTTAGACCTTCTTGCTTTAATGAAGATGAACGTATTCCATTGGCATCTTACAGATGATCAAGGATGGAGGATTGAGATAAAGAAATATCCAAAGTTGATCGAGATTGGATCTAAAAGAGAAGATACAAAAATCAAGACATGGTGGAGTAAGAAATATCGCGGAAAACCTCACCATGGATTTTACACTCAAGAAGATGTAAAGGAGGTTGTAACATATGCACAAGATAGATACATTACTGTAATCCCAGAAATTGAAATGCCAGGACATTGTAGGGCAGCTATAGCAGCATATCCCGAATTAAGTTGTCAAAAAAGGCAAAAAGAAGTAGCAATAAAACCTGGTATTTTCAGAGATATCTTTTGTATTGGTAGAGAAGAAACCTTCGATTTCTTAAAAAACACATTAAATGAAATGATAGAATTATTTCCTTCTGATATCATACATATTGGAGGAGATGAAGTTCCTCTAAAGCGATGGAAAAATTGTACTGACTGTAAAAGAAAAATGAAAAATGAAAAAATAAAAAAAATAGAGAATCTTCGCAATTATTTCACACAAAGAATTGTTGTTTACTTGAAATCTCAAAATAAAAACGCAATAGGGTGGAATGAAATACTGTATGATGGAATAGATAAAGATGTAATTGCTCAATGGTGGTTGGGGAAGAAAAGCAGGATTCTAAATCACATTCATAGTGGTGGTAGTATTGTTGCTTCTCACTTATTTCATGTATATTTAGATTACAACTACATTCTAATACCTCTACAAAAAACGTACTCTTTTGAACCTATACCAAAAAAACTGAATGATAAATATCATAAAAAAATTCTCGGTGTTGAAGCACCTTTGTGGTGTGAGTGGGTACCTGATAGAGAAAGATTGGAATGGCAGATTTTCCCTAGATTAGTAGCTGTTGCTGAGATTGGCTGGACTTTAAGAGAAAATAAAAACTATAAATCATTCATAAAACGTTTAAAGTATTTTAACGAAAAATTAGACGCTTTGGGAGTAAATTATGCACCATTGAAAGATGTAAGTCCAACAAAACCATATAGAATCCTTAAATGGAAAAATGCACTCAAATGGCCAGAGGTTTAACTCAGAAGCAAGAAGAATCAATTATATGAACCACTTCCAAAACAATTAAGAATTAGCATTAATCATTATAGCAAGAAGATAAATGTCAGACATTGATGGAAAAATGAATGTTCTTATTGAAGAGGCAAATGCTAATTATAATGCTAAGAGATTCAAAGATGCTGCTAGAACTTTTGAACATTTGATATCACTGGCAATAAAAAATGAAGAACCTGAAGAAGCTATTTATTTTGCCTATAGAGCAGCGGATTGTTGGAAAAGTGAAAAAAATCTTATGAAAAGAGCTCTAACTTTTCTTGAAATTGGTAATTTAGCACATAATTTTGGTGCTCAAATTGCTAATGTTCTGGTTATTAAATCAAAAGATATTGAACAAAAAGCAAAAGCTCACCTTCTAGCAGGAGAGTGTTTATTATCTCAAAATGCAGCAAGGGCTAAAAAGGAATACAATACTAGCATAAAACATTTCAAATCTTTAGTAGAGAAAGAAAAAGATGTAAATAAGAAAATAAATTTTCTACGTAGTGCACTAGATGCAAGTATTAAAATCAAAGATAAGAAACAAGAGAAAGAACTAAAAACTAGACTTGGAAACCTTCATGTTGATCTTGCAAAAGAAAATTCTTCAAAAAAATCACCAGAAAATTTACAAATCGCACTACGATCATATGAAGATGCTCTGGAATTGTTTAAAGATCTTAAATCAAAAGAAGATATAGATGTTGTCTCTGAGCAGATAAAGAAGTTAAAGAAGAAAGTAGAAGAATATGATCCATTTGCAACATAGATATTGTTGATATCTTCTATTTTTATTAATCAAAACCTTAGGAAAAGTACAACTCAAAATAAAACGAAATGAGAATCTACCGAGGTCCCGTAGCTCAGTTTGGATAGAGCGTCTGCCTCCTAAATCTTAAATGATGAAGAAAGCAGATGGTCGTGCGTTCGAGTCGCACCGGGATCGCCATTACACTCTCGATAATTAGGGGATGCACATTAGAAGTGATTGTAAATGAAAAACATGGAGAATCAATCTATTCCTGTTTTTATCTGCAATTTTCACACATGCAATCCAAAATTATGTACAGCAGTTCGAGTTTTGAAGTTTAAAAAAGCAAAAGAAATTAATATTAAACACATTAAATCAAATAGTATTGTACTTTCTCCTTTCTCAAAAATTGCATTATCTCCAGAAGATAGAGAAAATGCAAAGAAGTTTGGAGTTATTGGAGTTGACTGTTCTTGGAATGACATCGAAGGAGGAAGAAAAGCTTTAGAGAGAGGAAAAGGAAGAGCTTTACCCTTTCTTGTTGCAACTAATCCCACAAATTATGGTGATCCTTCAAAACTAAGTACTTTGGAAGCAATTGCTTCTGCATTATATATTTTAGGAGCAAAAAAACAAAGCAAAGAAATTCTGAATCTAGTCAGCTGGGGGGATGAATTCATAAAAATCAATGGTGAATATCTTAGAAGCTATTCACAAGCTAAGAATAGCAAGGATATTGTAAAAAAGCAAAAAGAGTTTATGAATAGACTTTATAACTAGAGATTCTTTATCTTATTAAACAATTAATCAAAAATAATCAAAAAAGTAGTCATACAGAATTTTTTTAAGAGTATAATCATAGAGATTTTTGTTATGAAAATAGGTATTAATTGTTTTCCAACTGTTGGAGGGTCAGGTATTGTTGGAACCCAAATTGCCATAGAGTTAGCAAAAATGGGTCATGATGTACATCTCATTAGTTATGATACACCATTTTTACTAAGAACATATCGGCATCCAAACATTACACTTCATTTGGTAGATATTCTTTCCTACCCACTTTTCAGAGATATAGGTGCGCCTTACACAATTCTAGCTGCATCGAAATTAGCTCAAATAACCAATAAATGGGATTTAGATCTTTTACATATTCATTATGCAATTCCAGTAGGAGTATCTGCATATTTAGCGAAGCAAATAACAAATGTACCAGTAGCAATAACAGCTCATGGTTCTGATATTCATACGTTGGGGGTTGACCCCTCTTACAATCCAATAATTTCTCACGTCCTAAATTCTGTTGATGGACTTTCAACTGTCTCAAAATATATGAAAAATGAAATAGCAACTAAATTTGCTAATAACAAAGAAATTGAAGTCCTTTACAATCCTATTGATGTCCATAAGTATAGAAGAATTGACGCACAGATATGTGATTTCAGAATTAAACATGAGAAGAATTTTGTTCATGTGTCAAACTTTAGACCAATTAAAAACACACCTTTCATTGTAGAAGCTTTTTCAGAGGTTGTTAAACAATTTCCAGATGTTGGTCTCATTATGGTTGGAGAAGGTCCTGAGAGAAAGAAAAGTGAAGAATTAGCAAATCAACTGAATATTCGAGAGCATGTTATTTTTCAAGGAGTTCGAAATGTTTTGACACCCATATATAACTGTGCATCTGCCTTACTATCTGCAAGCTCTAAGGAGAGCTTTGGTTTAACATTAGCTGAAGCTATGGCATGTGAAGTACCTGTTATAGCTCCAGAAGTTGGTGGAGTTCCTGAAGTAATAGATCACAATAATAATGGTTTTTTCTATGAATTAGGTGATAAAGATACTTTTGTAAACTATATGATACAACTACTTGAAGATGAATCACTAGTTAAATCTTTAGGAAAAAAAGGAAGAGAAAAAGTAGTGAAACAATTTGAATCTGTTAAAATTACAAACATGTATCTTGATTGGTATAACAAAATACTAGGATAATTACAGCCTAGAATTTATAAATCCTATTTCACTAATAGGTGAATGTTCAGAATAATATCTTCTATATGAAGCTAAATAATCATTTAATCCTGTAATTGAAGACATTATA
>JBHLQZ010000032.1:0-1506 GCA_048883065.1 Candidatus Thorarchaeota archaeon
GTGAGTTATAAAATCACGAAATGCATCATGTGATTTTTTTATTAATTTCATATAGTGTTGTAGTTCATTATTATTCATTGATAATTATGCAAAATATTTGTTCTATTTAAAAACTAGGTTCTTCAGATAACTTACTGAAAGATTTTTAATTACTTATCCATTAGGAAAAATAATGCTAGATTTAGATATAAAGACTGATGTTCTTATTGTTGGAGCAGGCCCTGCGGGGATTAGTCTTGCTATAAATCTAGGGAAAAGAAACATTTCTGCCATTTTAGTAGATCAAAAATCTAAAAAATTGATTGGATATAAACCCTGTGGAGATGCTCTCTCTCCAAAATCAGCTGGAATATTATTTGAGCTCTGTGGGATTAATCCACCTAAAGGTGCAGAGATTTCAGAGAAATTAGAAAGTGCTCATTTTCAACCAACACCAGGTTATGAGTTAAAAATCTTTCATTCATCACAAACTGTTGATAGATTGAAGTATGGACAACGATTATTGAAAACTCTAATAATGGATTTTCCTTGTGTTGAAATCAAGCCAAAACATAAGGTTGTTGACACAATTATTGAAAATGGTAAAGTGGTTGGTTGTAGGATTCGTCAAGAGAGAGGGAAGATAATCAAGATTTATGCAAAAATAATAGCTGATTGTTCAGGTGTTACAGGCATTGTTAGAAGAAACATTACAGAAGATGTCTCAGATAAGTTTCCTAAAAAACTACACAACGAAGAAATAATAGTTTCTTATAGAGAAATAATCGAATTACCAGAATCCCACAATTATCAAAAACAAATGAGAATAGAATATCATGAAGAGTTACCAGCACCAGGTTATTTCTGGATCTTTTCAAAAGGCGAAAAGACTCTAAATATTGGTGTTGGATGGTTAATTAATGACTATAATAAGCAATTTAGTGCAAAAAAAATATGTGAACAGCTTCGAAGTAAACTCTTTCCAAACGCGAAAATTATAGACGCTGCAGGAGATACCTTGACTGGAAGATTACCATTATATTCCATGGTAGGAAATGGCTTTATCACCTGTGGAGATGCAGCAGCGCTGGTAAATCCAATAAGTGGAGAAGGACATGCTCCCGCATTGTTAAGTGGTTATTATGCTGCAGATGTAGTAGAGTTAGCAATAAGAAATCAAGATTATAGTGAAGAAGCTCTATGGGATTACAATGTGAAGATGTGGGATATGTATGGTTATGATGGTGGTTTAGGAATAGCAGTTCATAAGTTACTGAACTCTGTTCCTTTCAAAGACTTTTCATTTCTATTCGAGAATGAGATTATCTCTCAAAGAGATATAGATGCAATAATGGAAGATTATTCTGTAAAAATACCTATTTTCCAGAAAATTATCAAAGGATTAAGAAAACCAGTTTTACTCATCAAAGTTGCAAAGGGATTATTACTTGCAGAACGGATAAAGAAGTTATCAAAGAATTATCCTCAAAATACAAAGAAATTCTATAGATGGATGAAGAAAATTAA
>JBHLQZ010000032.1:1516-11515 GCA_048883065.1 Candidatus Thorarchaeota archaeon
TAAAACTGAGTATAATAGGTTTGTTACAGTTATTTTGCTAGGATTTTATCTTTCATATTTTGGATATTTACTATTTTATCACAGACTTTTGCCATTTCTAAATCATGAGTCACTAAAATGACTGCAGTATTTTTCTCTTTGGAAAATCTACTTATTAGTTCTATTACTTTTTGTCCTGTTAGTGAGTCTAAATCTCCTGTAGGTTCATCAGCAAAAAGAACAGCTGGATCATTAATCATAGCCCTCGCAATTGTTACTCTTTGAAGTTGACCTCCACTCAATTTGATCGGGAACTGATTTTGAAATCTTTCTAGTTCAACTTCTTCGATTAATTCCAAAGCTCTTTTTCGAACTTCTCTTCTATTTCTGCCTATCATCAATCCAGGTAACATGACATTTTCAAGAACTGTCAATTGAGGTATTAGGTTATAGTATTGAAAAATAAAACCCATATTCTTTCTTCTAAATATAGATAATTCTGAATCTGACAAAATATCAATATTTTTACCTAGTAGAAAAACAGCTCCTCTACTAGGAGTATCCAAACCAGACAGAAGATTTAGTAAAGTAGTTTTACCACTACCTGAAGGACCAACTATAGATATCATTTCTCCTTTTTTAAGTTCTAAATCAACTCCTCTCAAAGCATAAACTGTTGATCCAAGTAATCGATATGTCTTGAATAGTGATACACCTTTGAGAATTATATCAGGAGAGATTTCTATTTCAGTTTCTTTTTCATAAGTGGTTTCGGATGGAATTGTCTGGAAATAAGCTAAATCTCTAAATTTATCAGAATAGAATTTCAACAGTTGAATCTCTGCTAATGTTTGGATGGCAATGTGAGCGAGTTCTCTTACATCAGGACTCTGTATTTCTGGAACATCTTTGAATTTGTTAATAATCTCTAACAGAACCTGGTATGTATGTTTTACTTGATTTTGAATTAAATCTAATTTTGAGATATAATCATCACAGATGATAGTACTTTCTAACAACATTAAATAGTCCATGAGAGGAGTATAATCTAATTTTTCCACTTGTTCAATTAAATCTCTTCTAACCTCGGAAATTCTTCTAATTTGTTTATTTAATATATTTACAACTTGTTGTGTTGAGGATAATAATCCGAATATTACTCTTAATATTCTCCATAATTTATCAGTCATTTCTTTTTTGATTCTAGCTACATATTCCTTGTTTGTGAATAATATTTCAAGTTGTTTGATTGCTTCTTCAGCTGATTCTAACATAGGATTTAGATTATTGATACATGTTTTTCCAAATTGCATTATTGCTAGATTTTCTGATATTGTTCTTAGAGGGATATTGCTTTCTTTATCTTCAACTTCACGTTTTAGTATAAGATCTGGCATCATAATTATGTCTGCTTGATCCTTCGGGAAATCCCAGATAGTTATAAAACTATTAAGTAGAACATCACTTACATGTTTTATAACTCTGTCATCAATATCGTTTGCTTTTTCTTCAATTTGCTTAATTAAATCAGTAATATTTTCAGTTTTTGAATTCCTAACAAGTTGTGTAAGCATTTTGGTTATATCTTTAATTTCAATATTTTGACGAATCTTCTTAGCGTACAATGAACATTCATTTTGGCAATAATCCTGAAGTATTTTCTCTACCTGAATCAGGACAGTTTTTCTTTGTTCTTGAAGCTCAACATATTCTAAGGGAAAATCACAAGTTATGAATAAGAAAGTGTTTACTTCTGAAGTATTGAAAGATGAAGCTTTTAATTTTCTTGTTAGATAGTTCTTGAATTTTCTAATGAGCACTATTAAAGAATCTCTGTTAAGTTTATTAATGAGAATTCCAATGGTGAGTTCCACTTGAGGAGTTTGATCTTCAGTAGTAGATTGGATTTCTTTTGTCATTTCTTGCTATCTCCATAATCAACTATTTCTCCATCAACTATTCTGATGATTCTGTGACAAAAACTTGCTATATATTCAGAATGAGTAACAACTAAGAAAGTTTGTTTGTAATTTTCATTAATAGAAACAAATAGATTCATGATTTCAGTAGAGGTGTCTTGATCTAGGTCACCAGTAGGTTCATCTCCTAGAATTATAGCGGGAGACATCAATAATGCTCTAGAAACTGCAACACGTTGTTGTTCACCCCCACTCAACTCATTTGGTAGATGGTAGATTTTATCTCCAAGCCCCATTTGTCTTAGCATCATCTTAGCTTCCTCCTCAGCTTCCAAACGAGTTGTTTCTGTTAATAATAATGGGAGAACAGTGTTCTCAAGTGCAGATAAAAATTCAAAGAGGTTGAATAATTGAAAAATATAACCTATATTTCTCAATCTAAAATTTGTCATCTCAATATCAGCTAGTAAACTTATATCCTGATTTTCAATGTATATTTTACCTTCAGTTGGTTGATCAATTCCTCCTAAAAGGTTTAGAAGGGTAGTTTTACCACATCCTGAAGGTCCCATGATTCCAACCATTTCTCCTCTTTTAATTTCAATATCAATACCTTTTAACGCATGAACTTCCATTGGTGTATCTTGAGCATATATCTTATGGAGATTTTCTGTTTTTACTATAATATCATCTTTCATTTCATATCACCCAACATACCTTATTGCTTCTGCAGGAGTAATTTGGCTTGCTCTTATCCCTGGAATTATTGATGCTAGAAGAGCTATTCCTATCATTATCCCCGTATATATTAAAATTCTCACAAATGGAATGATTAACAACCAATCAAACACTCTAGCTAAAGCCCATCCTAGTAATATGCTATTTAATATCCCCATAACTAAACCAAGAATTGCTAAAATGAACAATTCTATCATAATTGATTGAATGATTTGTCTTTTCTTGTATCCAATAGCTCTCATCATGCCTATTTCTCTACGTCTTTCAGATACATTCCTTACTGCAATTATCACCATTCCTAGTGCTCCAACAACCAAACCAAAACTTACAAAATATTGCATGAAATCAAATGTTCTGACTTGAAAGTCAACTATTTCTAGCATTTCATCCCATACATTTGTTGCTGAAGCTGCTACAAAATCCTCTGTTTGAATTAAAACAGATTCATTCCCATTAAAGAACTCTTCAATTTTTTCTGCGATGATTGTATTTCTTCCTTCTCTAAAATCCTCATTAGTACTTACAAGATATTTAGTATATTTTGGATAAAGAGCGAAGTTGAGATACAAAAACGGATACAAATCAGGAGTGATTAGTAAAGCTGGAAAACTGCTACTAATGCTGAAGGGATATAAACGCATGGTTGCTAAAACTATAACTTCTGTTGGATTACCATAAAAATTGGTTATATTGAACACATCACCTGGCATGAATATCATACTAGTAGAGATTACAGTTGGAAGACCGTTTACATTATCTACAAATCCTTCTTTGTTGAACTTTGTTCTATTATAGAAGAAATCCCATATTTCATGACTATATTCTCGTTGATAATTTTCTGGTGCAGCAGGTTTATACTTATCGTTTAGTTGTGTAACTGATTGCTCAAAAATGAAATCAAATGTATACTCATCACCTGTTTTAAATGTGTAATTATAAATAAGATCTATTACACTTGGGAAGAAATTTGATGGTATTTCAAGTTCTTCCACATCTTCATCCGTTTGTATAAATGCAAGGGTAGAATTTATCCCTTGAACATTAGTAATTGAATCATCAACTTGGTATAAATCCTCCTCAACATTGACAAGAGAAACATTCGCCACTGGAGTATCTAGTTCAATAAATATGGATGCTCCACCACTTAGAAATTCCACAGATTCTAGTGTATTATACGCAAATGTTGATTGATAAACACTTGCAAAAATATTCATTGTCAAAACTAGAGTAAATATCCCAAAAGTTAGAGTACTTCTTATTGCTTTTGATGTCATGTATTTACTAGCAATCAATGAAACTCCTTTTTTCATTCGAGTTCGATAAAGAATATTTCTTATGAAATTTGTAACAACTGAAAGATTAACACCTACCCAAATAATCGTACCTAAAGCAAGAACTATTGCTAAAGTTATCAAAATCTTATTATTTTCTCTTAAATCAGTTAATTGTGGTAAAGATAGAAGTAACATGAATACTGCAATGATGATGAATGACAATCCAATACCATTACTCATTATTTTCTTTGAAACTGAATAACCCAGAATGATACTAACTCCTAATAAAATACCAGCTGTAGCTCCCATAAATGTCCATTGTTCAACAGCTGTATCCCATCCCGCAGCAGTGAAAAAGGAATCAAAAATCAACAAATGAGTCGTAAACACACTAATTCCTGCTAGAATAAACGCTATTCCTACTGATAAAGTAACATTCCCTGCTTTTTTCCTACTGACTTTTTTTATTCCTCGAATTACTTCGATCACATCAACTCTTGATGCTCGTATTGCTGGAAAAATTCCTGCTCCGATTGCTAATATTAATCCAATTGCTAGTGAGTACCCAATTGCCCCCCATGTTACAATTGGTTGTAAAACAGCTTCACCATCAAAGAATGTTTTTCCAATTTGCCAAACTAGGAATTTTGACATTCCATACCCACCTGCAACACCTAAAAATGAACCCAAAAAACCTAAAATCGCGGATTCAAGTAAGATAAGCATAATTATTTCTCTTCTTCTTGATCCTATAGCTCTTAGGATTCCTAACTGATTAATTCTATCTTCAACTTGTATAAGTTGGATATTCACTAACAATAATACACCTGAGAAAATGATGAGAGCACCAAATAAATTAAACGCTAGAAGTACATCTTGGAGAACTTCATCTGCCGTTTCTAATATTAATGCTCGAAATGCTATAACTATCACATTATCCTCCTCTAACAACTCTATTAGCTCATCTTCAATTTCTTTTGCATACTCATTACTTACAGGAAATTCTTCGTGATTGCTACTTAATGCTATACTTATCTCACTACATTCATTTGGTCCAAAGCCTACTATTGATCTCATATTTTCTATGCTTGTCCATATCGTTCTTCCTCCAAGTTCCTTTCCTTTACCCTCCTCCATAACTAATTTTGCAACAGTAACATCGAAGGTTTTGTAATCAAATACCAGAGACGTTGCATTTAACTCCCCAACTCGAACTTTCATAACAGAGTTAAGTGTTACATTCAGTTCTTCTGCGAAAGTGTCGCTAATCATAATATTTGTTTCATTGGAAAAAATATTCGATAATTCAGATTGTGTAATAACTGAACCATTTATATCGTAAAATGAACCAAAAACTGAATCCTCATTTAATTCAATTCCTGTATAGCTAACTCCTTTCTCTAGTTCTCCCGATTCTAGATTATATATAGCAACACTTTGGCTTATCCGCACGTTTATAGCCGAATAATTAATTGAAGAAGAATCAATTTTATCAATAATATTTTGATAGTTAGGAATAGGAAAACTAAATCCTGATATTATAATATCATTTTCACCAATTGCTTCAACAAAGAAATCAATAGCTTCAGTAGCAAAACTGGTAATGGTAATTTGAACTCCCACCATCAAACTGACACCTAAAGAAATAGCAATTAGAGTACCAACGTTCTTTCCCAATCTTCTCTTGAATGTTTTTTGAATAAGAGTTCCAATGTAGCTCATGGTGTCACTTCTTCTTTTGAATCTTAATGAAATTAATATCTTGCTATTGTATTTAAAAAATTGTTTATGTTTATTTTTATTTTCTTTGTAAACTAAATATTCTTAAATTATTACATGGAAACAAAATCTATGGAAAAAATTCTTGAAAAAGGATCTCCTTTCATTGGAGAGAAAATACAATTAAGAGCAATAGAGAAATCTGATCTTGAAGAAATTATGAAATATTGGAATACCTATGAATCCAGAATTTTTCTAGGAACTATAATGCCTATGTCTAGTCAGATGGAAGAAGATTGGATAGATAGTGTTCATCAAAGAAGAAAAAATATGCAAGCATTTGTGTTTGTTATTGAAGACAAAGACACTAAAGAATTCTTGGGAACTTGTGGTTTAGAGAGTATTTTCTGGACTTCACGATCAGCTGTTTTAGGGATAGCTATTCACAATCCTGAAAACCATGAGAAAGGTTATGGAACAGATGCAATGAAATGTTTATTGAAGATTGGATTCAATGTTTTGAATTTAAACAGAATTGAACTTTGGGTAATGGAATACAATAGAAGAGCAATACACGTTTACGAAAAAGTAGGTTTTAAAGAAGTCGGAAAGAAAAGACAAGGTCACTTTATTCAAGGTTCTTACACCGATATCATTGTAATGGATATTTTAAAATCTGAATTTGATGAATTAGAAAGAGAAGAATAAACACTTCTCTATATCTTACAAAAATTAACTACTAATTTTATAGCGTTTTCAATATCTTCTACATTAATCAATCCCGCATTAGCATGAATATATCTACAAGGGACAGCAATAACTCCTGAAGGGATGCCAGATCTTGTTAAAGTAATTCTTCCAGCATCAGTTCCCCCATAAATTGGTTTTTTATATTGCCATTTTATGTTATCTTTTTCTGCAGCTTTTTTAATTCGGTCTAAGATAGTCTTTGGTACAATCAATGATCTATCAGCTGCTGTAACTGCTGGTCCATCACCTATTTTTGTTATTATTTTCGCAGGATTAACGTTAGGTACATCACTTGCAATAGTGTTTTCTATGGCCAATGCTATATTAGGTTCAAGGGTATATGCTCCAACAGTTGCTCCTCTTGCACCTACTTCTTCTTGCACTGCAAAATTTATTAGTAAAGTATTAGGTATTTTTTCTCCTTTTAGCATTTCTAAAACATGTAAAATTATATTACAAGCAGTTCTATCATCAAATGCTTTTCCTAACAATATTTCTTTATTGAGTTGGATACACTCTATGTAAAATGTACCAACTGAACCAACTTCTAGTTTTTTTTCTAATACTTCTTCTTTTGATTTACATCCTATATCAACAAACATATCAGTAATATCAGGAACTTTTTCTCTTTCATCAGGTTTGGTTACATGAGGAGGAGCACTACCAACAACACCAATTATTCGTTCTCTATCCTCATTTTGAAATTGCAATAAAGTACCTAGCATTAATCGTTTGTCTACTCCCCCAAGAGGTGCAATGAAAATGAAACCATCATCAGAGATGTGAGTAATCATAAATCCTACTTCATCAACATGGGCATCTAACAGAATCCTTAATCCATCAGGATCTGTCCCTTCTTTTATTGCTAAAACATTCCCTAATGGATCTACCCAAGCTTTATTTACGTCAAGTTCTTCAAGTTTCACAAGTAGATAATCTGATACTTCTTCCTCCCTACCTGGGCATCCTATCAGATCACTTAACTCTTTTTGTATCTTTATTATGCTTTCACGATCCACACTCATTTTGAATTCACTCTAGTATTTGTAGTATTCATTTAAAAGTTTCTTCAAATCTACTATATTTAAATCATTAGAAAATTCGTTGATTAGTAATCTTTATTTAATGATTTTTTTCAAGGTTTTTGATAAATATGAAAATTGTTGTATTCATTCGTCAAATTGTCAACCCTCAAGTCAAACTACAAGGTGTTGATTACTTTGATGCATCACGAGTCAGTGAGGATGATTTAATTATCAATCCAAATGGAAAGAATGCTATCGAAGGTGCTTTAAAACTTAAGGAAATGTTAAATGCAGAAGTTACTGCCGTTTGTTCTAAAGGATTAAAACCTAACAAAGCTCTTCGCGAAGCAATTGCAATGGGTTGTGATAATGCAATAGAAGTTGCAGATGAAATATTTTATACCGAAGATCCACTAATTTTAGCAAAAATTTATGCAAATATCTTAGAGAAGATAGGAGAATTTGATTTAGTTCTTCTAGGAGTTGAAGAAAAAGCTACTAACTCTTATGCTACAGCTGCGATGTTGGCAGAGAAGCTTAATCTTCCGAGTGTGCTTTATGCTGAAGAAATAGAAATTCAAGGAGATAAATTAAGAGTTGGTCATGTTTTAGAAGGTGGAAGAAAAATTGTTGAAATGCCCATGAAAGGTATTATCAGCTGTAGTGACAGTCAATTTTTCATTCCAAGATATACAACAATGAAAGGTATATTGAATGCAAAAAGAGCTGAAATTCCTATCTGGAATGCAACTGATATTGGTGTAAGTGCTAGTGTTGTTGGAGAAGAAGCAGTTTCTCTTATGCAAGTATCTCTCTCTAATATAATTATTGAAAAAGAAAGTTTCATCATAAAAGAAGGAGAACCCGAAGAGCAAGTAGATGAACTACTTGCAAAACTGAAAGAGGATGGGATTAAATTAGGGGTGTGATGAAGATGAAAGTATTAGTATTCATACAAATTAGAGAAAATCTTGTTGAAGAAAACACTCTAGGAATTCTTAACAGATTACTTGAAGTAAATCCAAACATCGAGATTCATGGAGCCATATTAGGAGATCAAATTAATAGTGAATGGATTGATGAAGCCGGAAAACATGGAGTAAAAAAGATCTATACAGTGAAAGCGTCTGAACTAGAAGTATACCTAAGTAGACCTTATGTAAAATCAATGCTTGAGATCATTAAGAAAATTGAACCAGATTTTGTTATATCTGCTGGAACAGTTTATGGAGAAGATTTAATTCCAAGACTTGCAATACAACATGGAGTTTCTTGTGCTGAGAGAATAACTGATATTTCTTTTGATGGAAAGGAAATTTTGTTCCACACTCCTGTTAGGGATGATCAAGCGATGAAAATAACTAAAATTGTTGGTCCAATTAAATTTGCAACAACAAGAACAGGAGCTTTCTTTGTAAATGAAAATCCTTCTGGTAGTTCTCCAGAAATCGAAGAGATAACTGTATCTTTCGATGAAGATGATATGATTGTAAAGCATATTGAAATTAGAAAAGCTGAGAGAACAGTGAATCTTAAGGATGCAAAAGTTATAGTTGCTGGTGGACGTGGAGTAGGAGGAAAAGAGAACTTCCAAATAATTAAAGAAATTGCGAAATTACTTGATGGTGAAATTGGAGCTACAAGAGCATGTACTGATGTTCATTGGATTGAAGAAACATATGAAATTGGTCAAACAGGTCAATCTGTTTCTCCAGATTTGTACATTGGTGCAGGAATCAGTGGTGCTCCTCAGCATATGTCAGGTATCAAAGCTAAAACATTGATTGCAATTAACACCGATGAAGGTGCACCAATCTTTAATTATGCTGATTATGGTATAGTTGGAGATATGCACATAATTCTACCAATTTTAAAGAAGAAATTAGAAGTATAAAATAATCTCATTCTTCTTTTCTTTTATTTTAAAAAAAGTTTAAATAAATTCGTTTAGAGTTATCAGCTGTGAAAGGCATTTTTCGAAATGAAAGAATTAAGGAATTAGAAAATAATCGTACTCCTGTAAAATTTCTTGAAAATGCAAAAATTGTATTGCACATTATTCCTGAAGAATCAACAAAAATCGATAAGTTATACAACATTGAGATAATAACTAGAAGTCCTTCTAGATTGGAACCAATCAAATCAATGGGTATAGAATCAAGTCATACTTTTGATGGTTTTCTAACCTACACCGAAGATCTTTCAGGTGTCGCACGATCTTATGTTCATCTCTACAAAAGTGGTATTATAGAAGCTGTTGAAGGGAGTATTCTCAAACCTATTGTTGAAAGGTATGAAATTCCTAGTGTTGATTTTGAAAAAGAGATTATTGAAGCTTTTCCAAGTTATGTTCAAGTTTTAAAAACATTAGATGTTAAAACGCCTATTACGCTTTTTCTCACATTAGTTAATGTAAAAGGATATGTTTTGAAACTCAATAAGGAAATTTTAGGTGCAAATCCAACACCTATAGAAGAAGATATTTTAAAACTACAAGATATTTTTGTAGAAGATTATGATGATTTTATTATTATACCAAGACTACTTCAACCTTGGTTTGATGAGATTTGGCAAGCTTGTGGATTGTTTAAATCC
>JBHLQZ010000033.1:0-10949 GCA_048883065.1 Candidatus Thorarchaeota archaeon
TAGCTACTTATCTTTGGCCACAATTGAAAAATTGATAAAACTCTTAATCGAAATCCGGGGAGAGTTTCGAAAAGAGAAAAACTGGGAAATGAGCGATAAAATCAGAGATGATTTAAAGAATGCAGGAATATCTTTGGAGGATACACCTAAGAGAATTCTCTGGAAATTAACAGACCAAAAATAATTCTTTTCTTAATCATTAATTTTTTATTACTTCTTTTGCTAAAATCATATTCACCAGATAGTAGGGGACTCTTATTCTTCTCCCCTCTTGATTTTCTAGAGTCATATCTAAATCGTAAGAAAGAGACCATTTTTCCACTATAGCATCTTCACTTACTTTAGTTGACACTATCAGCCATTCAGTTCCTGGTTTTAATCCTTTATCTTCTAATTCCACATAAATTTCTTGTAATGTTGCTTCATGTGGAAAGTGTCTAGAAATAGCACGTTCTATTATTTCTACGATTTGTATGTTTTTTCCTGAACTAAAGAGAGCTAGGTGTTTATTTTCGGTTGTTGTAGCATTTATTCCTTCTTTCTTAGGTATTGTAGCACCATAAGGTGTTTTTTTTGGTTTTAATTTTTGCTCAATCATTTCTGCTATTTCATCTGTTAGTACATGTTCCCATTTACAAGCTTCTTCATGAATATCTGCCCAAGGAAGACCAAGCCATTCCAAAAGACTTTCTGACAGTCTATGTTTACGTACAACTTTTCTAGCTAATTCCTCTCCTTTTGAGGTTAATTCTGCACCATAATATGGTTTGTAGTTGATTAATCCTTTTCTTGAAAGTTTCTTCAGCATTGAAGTAACAGTACCTGGATCAACATTCATCATCTCCGCTATTTGATTTGTCTTAACGTGCTTACTTCCATATTCAAAAAACCAAAAGAAAGTTTCTAGATATTGTTCTTCTGCATGTGTTACTTCATTTTGATTCATGAAACTTCCTCTTAGACTTTTCTAGAGTTTATTTTCCTTTGAATTCAGGTTTTCTCTTCTCAAAAACAGCTGTTATTCCTTCTCTTATATCTTTAGTTCTAAAACAACGCAATATTCCCTTTCTTTCTGACTTGTAACCTCTCTTGACTGATGACGAGACACCTTTATTAATTGATTTTTTTGCTCTCTTAACCGCTATAGGGGCATTATTAGCAATAGACTCTGCAATCTCTATAGCTTGATTCTTCAATTCATCTAAAGGAACAACTTTACTAACAAAATTCATTTCTAAAGCTTCTTCGGCTGAGAATTTTCTACCTGTATAAATTAAATCCTTTGCAGTGCTTGATCCAACTACCTTTGGAAGGCGATACGTACCCCCCCAACCAGGTAACAATCCTATTGTTGCTTCTGATTGTGAAAAAACAGCTGTATCAGCTGCAATACGTATATCACAAGCTAGTGCTAACTCCATTCCTCCTCCTATCGCATACCCATTGATAGCTGCTATAACTGGAGTAGGATGATTTTCTATTCTAGCAAAGACTTTTTGTCCTTTTCTTATTGCAAAAATAAACTTCCAACCTAAATTTGCTGTCCATTTTAAGTCAACCCCAGCGCACCAACTTTTACCTTCAGCATATATTATTATAGCTCGTACAGAGGATTCGTTTTTGAGGATGTTGAAATTTTTATGAAGTTGATTTAGCATCTCATCATTTAAAGCATTCAATTTGGTTTGTCGGTTAAGAGTAATAAGTGCTATATTGTTGTTTTTCCCTGCCTTTTCTAACAAAATCAAAGGTTCATCTACCATGGATTAAATATCTTTTAGTCCTATCTAAATCTTTTGTGGAGTGGATGTGTAACTAAAAAATTTAATAAATCAAAAATCCAACAAGAATCCCTTACAAGGTTAAATATAAGGGAAGAGGAAAAAAGTAATACTAAAATAATACATTAAAAATATGAGAAACTTCAATTCAAAATTACAATATCCATGCGACAAAAAGATACTTACTGTTGATTAGAGGAAACATCGTATCCACCGCCACCAGGAGTTTCTATAATAACAACTTCATCCTTTTTTATTTTTCTGGTAACCTTAGAAGGAAGGATTATTATTTCATCCTTAGATTTCAAAAGATTTCTTCCTTTTAAACCATCTTTTCCTCCGTACAACCCAAATGGGGGGAATTTTCTTCTTTCACTTTGTATTGATAACATTGCTTCTTCTGTAAGTAATCTTACAGCTCGTCGAACACTATTGCTTCCAGACCATTTTCCTTCTCCTCCTGAATTAGGAATGATTGAATATTCTTCTATCCCCAATGGATAATATCGTTCTAGAACTTCAATGGAGGTGTTCCTTGTATTTGTCATGTGACTATGTTTAGCGTTTGGAGGAGTGTAATTTCTTCCAGCACCTATACCTCCAGCGATTGTTTCATAATAAGTAAATTGATTTCCTTTAGTATCAAATCCCCCTATTATTATATTGTTCATGGTCCCACTACTTGCTGCAGGAATTTCATCTGGAAATAATTGAGAGAATGTTCCCAACATCACATCGGTTATTCTCTGACTCGTTTCAACGTTTCCAGCTGCCACACCAGCAGGAGGGATAGGATGCACCAAAGTTCCTTCCTTAGTTATAATTTCTAGAGGTTCGTAAAGTCCATGATTAGTGGCATATTCTCTAGAAACTAAGCATCGTAATATATAGTATGTAGCAGAAAATGTTACGGCGAATGGAGCATTAATATTCCCCTCTACTTGTAGATCTGTTTTACTATAATCAACAATAAGTTTCTCTCCTTTTCTTTCTACCTCAGCTGTTATAGCAATAGGTTCGTCTTTTACTCCATCATTGTCCATATAATCTGTGTAGCTGACTTTGAGATTCTCTGGTATTTTTTGTATAAGTTCTAAAGAAGCTTTCTTAGATCTTTCATTCAGGAATTCTGTAATTTGTCTAACACGAGCTACAGAATATTTCTTGAGAATGAAATGGAATTTTTTCTCTCCAATTTTAGTTGATGCAAGTTGAGCTTGAATGTCTCCTTTTCTCTCCTCTGGTACTCTTATTTTTGATAAAAAGTCATCGAACCAAACTTGATTTAAAATCCCATTTCTCTCCAAAATCGTGGGATCTATAACATACCCTTCTTCTTCAAGTGTATATTTTCCCCCTGGCATAGACCCCGGCACTACACCACCTACGTCTGCATGGTGGCACCTATTTGCAATATATCCAACTAATTCTTTATTGAAAAAAATAGGTTTTACAACCGATATATCAGGTAAATGTGTTCCCCCTAAGTATGGATTATTTGCAATGTATATATCACCGTCAAGCATATTCTCTTTTCCAAAATACTTGATAAGAGCTTTCAACCCTTCTGGCATTGCCCCTAGATGAACAGGTATATGTTCTGCTTGTGCAATCAACCTACCATCCTGATCCATAATAGCACTTGAGAAGTCTAATCTATCTCTGATATTAGGAGAAAAAGCTGAACGTTGGAGTACTATTCCAGTTTCTAATGCTACATTTGTTAGAGCTTGGTTTATCACTTGAGCTTCTATTAAACTAAATCTAGAACTCATTTCTTTTCCTCCAGTGTAATATATCCTAACCTATCTACCTTGCCTTGAACGTTGGGGGGTATCACAGTGGTTGTATCCAATTGGTCTATTATACAAGGACCTTCTAACACATTATTCATCTGAAGCTTTGATTTTGCATAAATAGGAGTGTCAAGCCATATTCCATCAAAATTAACTTTACGACTCTTCTTATAAGATTCTTCAGGAGGTTTATGAGAACCTACTGAAAGAACAGGAAGTTTTATTCTAGGAACTGCTCCAACACCTAAAACTGAAATGTTTACAACCTCTACTGTCAGTTTTTTATCAAACCAAGAATAATTTTGATTATGTAACTTATGAAATTCTTCTATTACTTCTTTCAGTTGATTTTGGGTGAACGGAAGAGATACTTTAAGTGTGAGTGAATCAGATTGACCTCTATATCGTATATCAATTGAAAAAGAAAAAGTTTGATTCTTTTCTGAAACTTCTTCACTATTCAATGTTTCAACTAATTTTCCCTTGGTTTCTTGGAATTTTTTGTTTATATCTTCAAAATCTATATCATCTATGACCTGAAGATAAGATTGAGTTATTTCATGTTTAATATCTGAAGTGACTAAACCAAATGCAGACCATACACCTGGGAAAGGAGGAATTATTACTCCCCCCATTTCCAACTCTTGAGCAATGTCCCAAGCTTGTAAAGGTCCTGCTCCACCAAAACCTAACAAACCGAAATCTCTTGGATCCAATCCCCTTTGGATTGTTACTACTCTAATCGCATTTGCAATATTATTGTTAAGAATCTTTCTTATTGATATTGCTAAATCATCTACTGATCCTATTTCCAGAGGGAAAGGTGAGGTTTTGATTTCTTCAAGTAATTTTTTGAGATGAAAATCTGATTTTTCTTTATCTATTCTCAGATTTCCTGCGAAATTATCTTGATGAACATACCCTAGAAATAAGTTTGCATCAGTTAAAGTTACTTTATCTCCCCCCAAGGAATAACAAGCTGGACCTGGATTAGCTCCTTGAGATTCTGGACCAACAGAAAGAAGTCCATCTTTGTATTTTGCAATTGATCCACCTCCACTACCAATTGTTTCAACATCTACCATGCTTGTGACCAATGGGAATCCACCAAAATCTCTTGAACGAAGAACAATTGGTCCATCTATTAGTGCTGAAACATCAGTAGAGGTACCCCCTATATCTAGAGAAACTAAATGAGTTCTTTCTAGATGTTTCAAACTGTCTGCTGCAGCTAAAACACCACCTGCTAGACCGGAGTAAAGAGTTTGAATTCCTGCTTTTTCTAAGGTTGAAATGTCTGCCATTCCTGTATTTGATTGCATCATTAATAAAGGTGAGGTGATTTCTTCTTCAAATAATCTTGATTTTAACTTAGAAAGATAATTATTTACAACAGGACTGACTTTTGCATTGACTATTGTAGTTACAGAACGTTCATATTCTTTTATTAAGGGGCTTATCTCAGAAGAAATAAAAACATTATATCCATTGCTAGAGAGATAGTTTGCTGCTTTGAGTTCATGTGAAGGATTTAAAAAAGAGAAGAGAAGAGAAATTGCGATAGTTTTTATTGATTTTCCTTTTAAAAACGATACAATGTCTTTTAATGAGGATTCTTCTAGGGGTCTTGTTTCTAGTCCATTACTATTAAGTCTTTCATCTAACTCGAAAAGTAAATCTTTACTAAAAGAAATGGGATACTTCTGTTTAAATTTAAGGTTGTATAACTCAGACCTTTGTTGTCTTCCAATTTCAATAATATCTTTGAAACCTTTGGTTGTAATGAAAGCAATTGATGGACATTTATCTTCTAGAAAAGCATTTGTACCAATTGTTGTTCCATGAATTAAAAGCTCTATATCCCCCTTATCGAAATCGAATAGCTGCATTACATCTTTTAATCCTTGAATAATACCTATACTAGGATCTTCTGGAGTGGTTGGTACCTTCCAAGCATTAATGTGGTCTTTAGATACAACTACAAAATCAGTAAAAGTACCTCCAGTATCAATACCAATTCTTATTGGTTTCCTAGTATTGTTTAGATTCACAAGTTTTCAAGATAAAGAAATAGCTTTCAAATTTAAAGTTTAGGAGAAAAAAGAGATTAATTAAGCAATTTCTGTTTAGATAATTTTTATTGCATAGATAGCAGATAGTGCTGCAAGCCAACTTGTTTTGGGATTTGTTGGTGAAGGATTATTCTCGAAGGTGAAGTTATACTTTCCAACTTCAGAATCAATTTCAATTGTGTGAATATTCTTTGAAATTATTGGATTAGCTATAATCTCAACTAATGTTTTTTCAGGACCTAGTGTAGAAAGAGCTAAACGTGCAGCAACATTAACACTTCTTGGAAAATAAGTCGTAGCTAGTTTGGCGCTTCCTTTGAATACTACTACTGATGAATTTTCACTCAATTTGATATTATTTGCTTCAATGTATTGGTTATTTCTAAAAGCTCTATTTGGTTTTCTAGTCTGGATTTTTGCATTCTTTACTCCAATTATTTTAAGTGTATCAATACAGTCAAATCCACCAATAGCACCAGAAGGAAGTATGATTTTGTGCTTCTGTTTTTTACTAAGTTTTTGATATTTGGAATATAATTCAGGAAAAGTGAGAAAAGCTCCAACACTCATGGGTATGAAATATTTTTCTGTTTTTATTACTGTATCAAATATCTGTGTAACAACTTTCTGTACAGCACATTCTATTACAATATCACAATCAAGAAAATCTGTTATTGAATCCATAATTCTAATAGAAGGGTATTCCTCTTTGATTTTCCCCACTTTTTCTTTATCAATATCATAAACTGCTTGCACTACCGTATTTTCCAGCTTTCCCTCTACTAACGCTTCAATGATTGTGTTTCCGATATATCCAACCCCAATTATTCCTACTTTTTTCATTAATAATTGTACTCCTTTGTTTTATTTTGATATGTTAAACATGATTATAAGCTTATTACAACATCTTTAGCTTTTTTACCACTCATATATTCTATATCTATTCTCCCAATATTTACACTAGATATAGATTTCTCGCTTAACTGCTGATCTATTACCTGCTTAGGGCTGTCATCCAGCTTGTTAATCATTTTAATCAAAGCTTGTTTCTTCTCCTCAAAATCATTAATAAAACTAACTTTGCCTTTAAACTGTGTGGCGATATAAAGGTGATCACAAGCTCCTTGCACATAACCTTTATCTATAAGAGCTTGTCCCCAAACAACATTGTTTTCTTTTAAATAATCTATCTTTTTTCCTTCTTTTGCACAATGAAAAAAGATACAATTCTGATCTGGATCATAGCCATGACTCAAAGTTACTAAATAAGGAACATTGTCTTTACACATAGCTATTGTAATGTAAGCAGCTTTTTCAATGACATCTTTCATTTCATTTGGAGTTTCTATAGCTTTTTCCTTTCTCCTAATTCCTTTCATTGCATGCACTATTTTTTTGTTTGAATTTAAAAATATCCTAAAAATAGTTTAATTATTAAACTCAGAAATTTTTGACTAATAGTTATACTTATCTTTCATTATTCAATATGTTATTTTAGTGAATTTAAATGCCAAATATCATTGATGAGGTTGTTGAACATTCAACCTTGATTAAAGCTCCAATTGAGAAAGTATACGATGCCATTACAACTAGTGAGGGATTGAACTCATGGTTTACAGATGGAGCAGAAGTAGAAAGAAAACCAGGAGGGTGGATCTATTTTAGATGGACTCCAGAAAGAAGCGCTATTACTGAAGGAATAATTGAGGATGAAGGACCTGTAATAGAAGTTGAAATACCTAAAAAGTTCGTCTTTCAATGGTCTCCAGATAACAAAATGTATACGACTACTGTTGAATTATCTTTTGAAGAATTTGAGATGGGAACTAGAATTACTGTTAAAGAAAAAGGATTTAAAGATACTCCTGAAGGGAGAAAAGCTATGATGGGGTGTGCAACTGGCTGGGGTGAAGCATTAACAATGCTTAAGTTCTATCTAGAACATGGAGTAACATACTGATTTTTATCTTTTACAATTTGATTCAAAAACAGGTATTACTCCCCACTCCAAGCTGCTGGTGGAAATACACCTTGTTCATTAAGATTTGATTTGTCTTTTGAATCAATTTTTGCAGCCATTTTCTCTTCTATTTCCTTTTTTTTCTTGTCGACAAACCATTTCTTTATTTTCTTTGTTTCAGGTTCTACGACTGATTTAGGTATCCAAACTGCTTCTTCAGTAAAACCCACTATTGGAGCTAGATAAGCTTTCTCTGTTTCTCTTTCAGGCTCTCCTATAAAATAATCTGAATATTCTGACATATTTCCTCAAAAGAGAATAATAAAAAAAGTATAAAAAGACAAAAAGAATTTCTCTACTATTTTTAAATACAAAATCAAAAATGGAGCCCAGGGCGTGACTTGAACACGCGACAACTGGATCTTCAGTCCAGCGCTCTCCCAGCTAAGCTACCTGGGCATCGTTATTCTATCTCTTTTGTTCCCCATTCCAATAAAAGTTTTTTGTTCCATTTCTTTGTTTAATTTCTTTGAAATTGTTAACTTTCTACAGTACAAAATGTGACATATTTTTAATAATACTAAATCATCAACTATCATAAAAAGATGACTAATATGATAGTAAAAAAATTCAAGGAGTTTGAAATAAGAATTTTTGATAAAGAATCTGTTTCTGATAATCTAATTAACCGATATTTTGACTTAATCAACGCAGGTTGGAAGGAATTGCATCCTCTAGAACCTTTGCCTTCACATGATAGCTTGATGCAACATTTTTTTGAACCTATTCCTAACAAACAAGCCTTTTCATGGCTTGCTTTCAAGGAGAATGAGATTGTAGGTTCTTGTGATCTAATTATTGAATCAACCGAATCTCCGTTTTTTGAAGAAAGAAAAAACACAGGTCAATTTTGGCTGGGTGTAGCAAAAAAACACAGAAGAAAAGGACTAGGTTCAGAAATGTTAAAAATAATAGTTAATAAAACATCCGAATTTGAATTTGTAGAGTTTATTGAACTTACAGGAGCAACACACTTAAAGGAAAGTATAGCTTTTTGCGATAAATTTGGTGGAGAAGTAACTTATGAAGGTGAAGAAAACAGGATTTACCTCGACGATATTAATTGGGAAAAAATTCAAAAAATGAAAAATGAAGGTTATCAATATCTCAATGGATTTAGTATAGAAGTGTTTGAAAAAATACCAAAAACCATCATAAAAGAATACGCAAAAGCTTTTTCTGAGATTCGACTTGAAAAACCTTTTAATGAAATTTCTGTTGAAGAAAGAGTTACTTCAGAAAAACTAAGGAATTTTGAAATCAAACTGAGAAATGACAAAATTAGATGGATACATTTTGTTATAAGGAATAACAAAAAGGAAATAATTGCTCTTGGAGACTTTAGATATCATCTTGATGCTCTTGAAAGAATAATTGAAGCTTACGCAGGAGTTGGATTTAGGTTTCAAGAAACTAAGATTAAAGATGTTTTGAAATCAGAAATGTTGCTTCATGTTAAGGAGAATTTTCCAAGAGTACAAATAATTTATATTGGTTTTGAGCACCCCACAATGGAGGAATTAAACAAAAAAATAGGTTTTACAAAACATTATCAAGGCAAGAATTATAAGTTCAATCTAAAAGAGTTAAGTAAACTATTATAACTCATTTGATTTAATAAAAAACTCTCATTTCAAAAACTACTTGAACATTAATTTGCTATCTCTTTCTTTTCCTTTCCATTAAACGCTTTTTAAAAGCTGTTCTTTATATTTGTCTTTCATTTTTTCATTTATCTCTAATTCTTCTATTTCATATGTTAACATTTAATAAAAGCCACTGTATATCCATTTTGAGGTAATATCATGTCTTATGATCGGTATTATTATAAGAAGAAATATACTGGAGATTACTCAGCATTTGGAACTGCTGCAGTTTTTACTCTAATTGGTATTTTATCGTTGATTTTTAGACATTTTAGTATAGAGTTCATTGGTTTAGCATGGTGGGGATATTGGTTTTTCATTCCTGCTTTCTTCATATTTATTGGAGCTATTGGACATCTTTATTCAGATCGTAGAATGAGAGATTCAGTCTTTTATGCTACTCAAAATCGCAGTGGACGAATTAGAATAGAAACCTTTGCTGCAGAAGTTGGAATTAAACCCCAAGACGTATTACGTATACTTGTTGACCTTCGTGTTTCTAGAAATATTCAATACAAGTATGATGGAGCAACAGGTGAAATTATTTTTGGTGAAGATATACAATATGAAAAAGCACCAGAATTTGTAGAACCTATGCCTAAGAAACAAGCAGATATAATTTTTACTTCTAGTGAATCGAATTACTGCCCCTACTGTGGTAACAAAACTTCAGCAAGCATGCAGTTTTGTGAGAACTGTGGATCAAAATTACAATAATTTCTTTTCCCCTTCTTTTTTTGTTAAATTAAAATCTTGATGCGAATCTTTTATTAATATTGAATTTGTATCGAACTCATGAGTTCAGAAAAAGCTAAAGTATATTTTGGTTCTGTTCAACATGGAAAATGTGCAAGTTTTGCATCTTTTACGGCAAAAACCGATAAAGTCACTGAATTATTACTAGATGAGACACCTATTGAAAAAAAGGATAAAGTAGCAATAAAAATGCACCTAGGTTTTAATGAAGGATACCAAACTATTCCTGTGTTTTTTGTACGTAGAATTGTTGAAGCAGTAAAGAGAAGAGGGGGATATCCCTTTGTTACTGATAATCCTACATCAGTTTATAATGCAGTTAATAGAGGTTACACTCAGGAAACATGTGGATGTCCGATTATACCCATAGCAGGAGTAAAAGATGGTTATACTATACCAGTTGAGGTTAACTATAAAGGAATAGATGTTTTAGATCTTGCTGGAGCTCTCAAAGACGCAGACGTTTTAATTGACTTATCGCATGCTAAAGGGCATGGTTCCTGTGGTTATGGAGGAGCAATCAAGAATCTGGCTCTAGGAGGGTATTCAGGACCCACTAGATGGAGAAAAATTCACGGAGCTGCACAAATAGATGAATACTGGGATAAAGCAAAAGGAAATCCAGAATTAGCAAAGAAACTGGTGGAGTCTTGTCCATATGGAGCACTAAGTTATAATGAAGAAAAAGATGAATTGAGAAGAAACTATCATGATTGTAGACAATGTATGACTTGTTTACAGGTAGATGGAGGATTGGGAGCAGTAAAGGTACCAAAGGAAAGCTACACAAAGTTTCAGGAAATGATGGCAATAGCATCTAATGAAGTTTTGAAAACTTTTAAACCTGAAAAAATTATGTATATCAACCATCTAATGCA
>JBHLQZ010000034.1:0-10248 GCA_048883065.1 Candidatus Thorarchaeota archaeon
GCACAAAAGAAAGGGAAGAATAATCCAATTCAGTGCAACTCGAAGGATTTGTTACATTATAAACTACTAAACCACGATTAATTTCAGCTAGAAATGCTAATTCATTTTCAAGACAATCAACACTAATAATACTACTATTTGATGCTATAGAGCCAACTTCTATAAAAGAATAAGTAACTTCTATTCCTCTAACTGGGAAAGAATTAGCAAAAAATAAACAAAAAATCGATGCAAAAATGAAAAACTTGATTTTCCTCCTCATGCTCATCTAACCGTAAGAAAACCACCATACACTTATAACTTTTATTTCTTTTAAATAGTACAAACTAAATTGAGAATCAATGAGTTTAAGGATACTTATCTAGCTGTTTTTTTCACTTGGATTTTTGCTTTTATTTTAGGAGCGAAATATCTTATAACTTCTACTAATATGAAAGCTCCATAAACATAAACAAAAAATATTGTAAGTTGAGCCCCATAAACTTCACTTGAATACATTTCCTTAAACATTTCACCGAATTTTATAAGAGGGAATCCTATAATGTATGCTGGATTTATTTTGTGGGTCACATTATAAGGAGAAGCAACACCAGTAAAAATGAAATCTGTTCTTTTAGCTTTTAATTCATCAAAAATAGCTTGTTCTGAAAATTCTGAAACATTTAGAGTTGTCCATGCATAAACAGGTTCAGCATGATGCATATCAGATCCTGTAATAATCCCCACATTGTTATCCAAACAGAAATAATATGATTCATTATCGAATTCATTTCCATTTATAGTTTCTATATAATCTGCCCCCCAATCATAAAATTGCTGTCTTGAAGGTTGATCTCTACAAAAACTCTCTGACCAAAGGTAGTGGTTAACAACGACCAATCCACCTATAGAATGTGTCAATGAGATAAGAGTTTGAATTTCAGCATCAGAAGGAGTATATGTAGAACTCTTAGAAGTAAGAACAGTTTCCCATTCTTCTTCTGTTGTATCAGGCGGTAATATCACGTTAAGATGACACTTATCTGTTGTCCATTCCATTCCTATTAAAACTTTGATTGTATCATTATACTCTTCTCTAGCAATCTGTCTAATTTCATTTATCCCATCAAATGTGTTATGATCAGTTAAAACCATTGCATTGAAACCAAGAGAGATGTGCCATAAAATATTTTGACGAGGAGTTAAATGTCCATCTGAATATTTTGTATGCGAATGTCCATCAAGTAGGATATTCCATCTACTCTCATTATAACTTGGTTTGAAGGAGAAACCAACCCAATCGGAATCAGTATAAGAATATTTGTGGGGACCACTGAATAAGAGAGGAACTGAGATTCCAATTAATCCCCAGATGATAATAGTAAAAATAATAAATCTTAATGCAATTTTTTTCCAATACTTCCAACTCATGGAACTAAAGAATTTTAGTTCTTTTTAAATCTTAATCTTGGAATCAATGCTGGAGTGTTCTTTTTGTACTCTTCATAGTCCTCTTGTCCGCCCCACTTCTTATCTGCTCTCTTCTCTAGCATTGATACTCCACTGATTAATGTTAATTGTAATGCTATGTAGATGGGGGAAATTAATGTTATAAATCTCCAAGTTGCAAGAGTTGGTAATGCTATTAATGCGACTCCAATCCAAATAACTATTTCTCCGAAGTAATTTGGATGTCTGGAAATGGACCATAAACCAGAGGTGATGAATTTACCTTTGTTTTCAGGAACAGCTCTGAATTTATTTTTCTGATAATCAGCAATTGCTTCAAAGGAGAATCCAATCAGCCAGATAAGACCACCGATTATTAGTAGTACCCAATCATATGCTCCATATTGAATTGGTTCTGGAATTGTAACTGCAGCCAAAGCTGCTGATATAGTAAAACTAATCCATATTCCTTGAAGTGTCCATGTCATCAGAAAGCGTAGGAATGATTTTTTGATTTCCTCAAATCTCTTATCTTCACCAACTTTTAGAACACGTCTGAATAGGAAAAAACCAAGTCGGGAAGCCCAAAGTATTACTAATACCATTAATATTATTGATCTAACATTAAAAACTGATCTACTAAACACAGCAATTATGATTACTGTTATGTAAGTTACAGCACCTGTTAAATCAAAGAATTTTTCTGTCTTTAGAAAATATGAGGGAATGAATACAAGCCATTGAATTGCAAAAATAATTATTATACAGAATGCAAACAAAGGAAGACTCCCAAAAAGAATAATTCCTCCTTGACTTCCAGCAAAAGCTAATCCAGTAGCAATAGCTGCAGTAACAAGGATACTTATTATAGATATAATATCATTCTTGTTCATTTTAATCATCAAGTTGAAACTAAATTAAGAAAAATTAGAATTCTAATATAAAATTTCTATGGTTGAACAAAAATAATACATAAAGTTAGGTTTAAGTTCCACTGGAAACAAACCTACTCTCTATTAATAAGGAACCCCATATGAAAAGAGAGTATCTAAAAAGGTAGGTTCTGAAAGATGTAAGGCAAGATATAATCAGTTGATTTGATTTCTTAAATTCTGGTTTATTTAGTAAGAATTATATTCGATTAATAATAAATTATAAAGATTAGGATGAAAAAGAATTTCAAAATAGTTCTCATTCTAATTTTATTCATAGCTACGTTTACATATAATAGAACTAATGATATTTGTAAAGCCTATGAACCAATTCCTTCATCATTTTATGGAGGAATTCTTGAGGGAGAGATTAACATTGCTTCTGATAATGATTTATTTGATTATTCTCTTAACGGAACTGGAACTCAGGAAAATCCATATGTTATTGAGAATCAAAAGATAAATTCTGAAACTAAAGGTGGTATTTTTATTTCAAGTACTACGAAATATATCACTATTCGAAATTGTACAATTTATTCAAAACAATATGGCATTTACATAGTTAATGTTCTTAATAACACAGTTTCTGTAATTGATAATTTATTTGTTGTTACCACTGGAGTTGGAATCTATTTAAAAGATATAATTGGCGTTGAAATAAGCAAAAATCAATGCATCAATTCTACTCGGGGGATTGAAGTTGTATCTTCAAAAAACTTAGTAATTGTTAACAATAATTGCTCAAGTAATCATCACTACGGGATGCTAATTATTAATGTTAATAACTCAATAATTAGGAAAAATTATTGTATCAATAATCTAAGATATAGAAACGATTATTTTCATGGAATCTTTGTTTTTCAAAGTTATACACTTGAAATAATAAAAAATACATGTCATAATATCATTAGTGATGAACCTGGTAGTTTGTGTTCTGGTATATATATTGTAGAATCAGAATATTGTGTAGCAATAGAAAACGACTGTTCCTTTAATAAGCACTATGGTTTCTATATCTTAGATTCTGATTACATTATTTTGTATAATAACACTTTAGAGCATAACCTAAAAGGGATTGTTATTTCTTCTGGAATAGAAATCACAAGTGCAATTGCAGTTGTATATAACAAAATAATTTCAAACATAGAACATGGAATAGTAGTATATCAAGATGCGAGAAAGTGTTATTTTCATCACAATATAATTCTTAACAATAATATCAATGAAAATGAAGATTATTCTCAATCAATAGATGATAATGGAAAAAAGAATTTCTGGTATGATAAACAATCGAAAATAGGAAATTTCTGGTCTAACTGGAATCTAACTAGAAGTTATAAGATCAGCAGTAATAACAAATTAATAAAAAATAAAGATCCATTTCCAATTATAGATTTATCAAAAATGGAAATTCCTGATATACCTGACTTTCCTGAAGGATTAAAAATTTCAGATAAAGCAATACAAAAAATAGAAATGTCTCTTATTATATTATCAATAATTTATGTTCTTTTAATTATAGTTTTTATTCATAAAATGTTGAAGCGTATAATTTATCTTATTAAAAAACAGATTGAAAATTCAGAAGATTTGAATTTGATACAAAAAACAGTTTGTATATTGCAAGCGTTATTTTTTGTAGTTTTAATAACACTAGCTATAATTGTTGTTTTTGTCTTACCTTTGATTTCTTTTTAAATATTTAATAAAGTAGTTGATGATTTTTAATTAGAGTGTGTCTAATTTTTAACAAAGTTTGCATTATACTTATTAATGTATGTCAGTGTTTTATTTTTGATTTTCACATGGAGAAGAAAATTATAATTTTTAGAGAACGTTTGAAAGAATTACAAAGAAAGTTTAAGATTCCTGGTTTATCTTTTATGATTATCCAGAAAAATAAAATAGTACATAAGGAAGGATTAGGTTTCGCTGATATTGATAATAAAATTAAAGCTAAATCCAATACACAATACAGGATTGCTTCTCTAACTAAACCTATCTCTGCATCAATCATTTTAAAACTAGTAGAACTTGGAAAATTAAATCTAGAAGATCCAATATCTGTTTTATATCCAGAATATAAAAAGAAATTTCAAGAATATAAGAACAGATTTGAAAGAAAGAATTTAACTGAAATACTTGAGAATTATAACTTTGAGAGAGAGGATATCACAATAAAGCATCACTTGTCCCATACATCAAAAGGAATTCCTGGTGATAATTACAGTTATAGTGGTTTTTTATTTGGGGAATTAACCAAAGTTATCGATAATGTTTCAAAAGAAGGATTTGAATCTTTAATGAAAAATGAAATTATCAACAAATTGAAAATGGATAGCACAATAACATGTAAAGAAAATGAAGAGTATGAAAAGGAACCAGATAGACTAGCTGTTCCATATTTTACTGATGAAAAAGGCAAAGTTAAGAGAAGTAAGTATCCTTTATTTGACCTGAACACTGCAGCAGGAATCATTTCAACTGTTGAAGATTTATCAAAATTCGATATAGCTCTAAACAAGAATCAAATTATATCAGAGAAATCAAAAGAATTAGCATTCACCCCTATGATTTCTAAATCAGGAAAAACACTTCCCTATGGATTAGGATGGTTTATCCAAAATCCCACTAATCCGAGTCAAAAAATACTCTGGCATTATGGACTTTGTGATAATTCTATTTCTTCGTTATATGTTAAAATTCCTTCTTCAAAACTGACATTAATCATACTAGCAAATACAGATGCTTTATGTAATTTTCCAGGATTTGCAGATAATGAAGATGTATCAATAACTCCCTTTGCAAAAATCTTTATTGATATATTTATGAAAGAAGAATAGCAAAATGCTATTAATTTAATTTTCTCTTTGTTTTCAGCATTAAACAAGAAATTTAAATTAATTTGTCTTTTGAATGTATTTTCTTTACATCACGTGGATAGTAGGGGGGAATTACAAGCTAATATATTGAAAAAATCTAGTATTCTAGTAGAGAAATCAGTTTGCTTATTTGAGGTTTTGAAATGACAGAAAGCATAAAAGATGGAATAATTGTTGAACTTGAAGAAATTCTTGTTGAAAAACTAGGTAAATGGATTGAACACAGAAGAATAGAAAAGGAAGAAATGGAAGATAGAAAGATGCTAAAAGACTTAATTCTTGGTGCTGATGAAGTTCTATCCAGATGGCTATAACCTTTGAATAAGAGATATAATTTTTCGTTTTTTAATTTCTTCTAATTTTCTATGTTTTCATGCTTGTAGTGACCAAATTTCCTATAAAAATAATCACTCTTGGAAGAATTATTAGAATTAAAAGCATGGGGATAAAGGTTCCTATAAAACCAACAAGTATCATTTCATGTATTCCAAAAATCCAAAAGGGACCGTCACTAATGAGTACCAGCAATTTTAAAGCTATATAGAATAGAAATATCACAAAAGAAGTTAAGGAATAAAAAATAAGGAATTGCTTGACTTCAATCATCTAATCCTCTTCCATTTTGTAAACCTTGAATAATATATTATCGTCTGCTTGAATATCTGATGGAAAGGAGTGAAAATTGAAGAGTAGAAGAAGATAAATAAAAGAGAGTTCTAGGAGAAGTAATTTTTTCATCACTAAGATCTTCATTTCTAAATGCATTTATAAAGTTTTCATAATGAAAACGTTTTCATTACGAAATATTTATAAGTTTTTTCTCTATAATCTAACTGATAGAAAGATGTCTCAAAGACAGAAAACTGAAGCAGAGATGCTTGAAGTTTATGATAATCTTTACAAAGATGAAGTTAAATTTAGCATAATTACAGCTTTAGAATGGTATGGATCTCTTAATAATAGGCAAATATCTAAGCTTGTTGGCAAGCCTGAACCTACAACTTATAGACATATCAAACAACTTTTTGGGGAAGGTTTAATTATTTCTGATACAGGAAAATTTTCTTCTAAAGGTAAATTTTATGATTTGTCTCCTATTATGAGAAAAATCTCTGATCAAGCTTTTCAAGAATTTGAAGAAAGTGAGAATATTGTAATAGGAGATGGATCAGAATTAAGAACCATGTTAGAAGCTGGAAAATTCAGTGAATTTCGTAAGAACAACCTCATTAGACTTGCTAAACTTCTAGAAACAGGTTCTAGAGCTTTAGTCATGAAAAGGTTGAATTCTTTAACTAACAATGTTCAAGAAACAATCATAAACAATTTTGCACTTCATGAGGAGAAATTAAAACATGCTGCAAGAAATAACAAATTAGAAGAATTCATGAAAAATGAAAAAATGATCACAAATATGAGTCATGCTGTTTTCCTTATTAAAACAGGAAAAATTGAACATTTAATTAAATTGAATGAAGTGAAAACAAATTTTGTAAGACAATTGAGTAAGATTAAGAGAGAATTTGAGAAAGATATTAAAGATAAAAAAATTACTGAAGATGATTGTTTAACTCAATATCTTTCATTATTTGGAGGGTACATAGACTCTAAATTTATGGAAGAAGGACAATAAAAAAGAAAAAAAAATCTTATTGTTTTAATCATTATTCTTTAGTTTTTGTTTTCTTTTTCCTAAGAAGCTGAATACAATAGCCATAAGAATTAGTGAAGGGATGTACATAAACTCATAGTATATCCTTTTCAGTTCTTCATTTAAAGGATAATTGTCTGTAGAGTTTGCATAACCATCAATTGGATATGGTTTCTTTGAATCCCAATCACTCCAATAGTTGCCTTCTTTGTTTTCTTCATCATACCAGGTGTTGTTAACTCCTGAATCGTATGCTTGAGAAGATTTTCCTGGATTATTTGCTATGAAAGAATTATGATGAATAATATTATATTTACAGCCTTCACCTAAGTAGACACCATATCCATAATTTTCTTGAAACAGATTATAAGTGATAAGACAATAATCTGAATAATCTAAAAACATCCCCCACATCGTATTTTTTTTGATTATGTTTTCAGTTAAGGTAATATTATCAGAGATTAGGTAAATACCATAAGCATTTTTGCTGCAGTTATTATTCTTAATCATTGCTCCAATACTGAAAGCTAAGTCTATACCCATACCATTGTTAGTAAAATTGTTGTTCATAATAAGAGCATCTGTACACGAAAGCACTGTTAAGGCTAATGAATTTCTATAGAAATAATTGTTTGTTACCACTAAACCTGGACAGTTAGAAAGGTCTAAACCATATTCATCATTCTCGATTATAGTATTATCTTCTATCGTAACGACGGAGCCACCATTTACTTCGATACCTTGATAACCATTGTTATTACATGTATTATTACTTATTATCGCAGTGGATGAAATTATTGCATCTATACCAGTCCAACCATTGTAATTACAAAAATTATCAGTTATTGTAGCTTCTGAAGCAGAAATGGAGATACCATATCTATAATTATTATCACAAACATTATTAGTGATTGTAACATCTCCACACGAGCTAAGAGTTAAACCATTTTGAGTGTTTGTTAGCTCTTGATTGCTAACTACTACTGTATTGCAGTTAATTATGATCAGTTGACCATATATAGGATCTAAAATGCTTATTTCATCTAAATCCACAAAAAATCCTAGTAGCTTATCATTCACCCAGTTATTCTCTATAGTATATGTGGAATAATACTCTACATCAGATTCTGCAATACCTATCCCTGAATTATTAAAAATATTATATTTTAATGTAGAATTTGAACAATAAAACAAACTAAGACCATATTCTCCATTCCAACTTAAAGTGTTATTTGTAATCGTTGCATTTTTACAAGTATCTAGATATATTCCTCCACTATTATGACTGAAAGTATTTTTTGTTATTGTTATGTTGAAAGAATCTCTTGATCTTATTCCATGAATTTCATTATTGTTACACGTGTTATTATAAACAACTGTACTATTGGATTCTGCTACATAGATACCATAGTCATTATTATAACAGGTATTGTTTACTACAGTTGCTTTAGATGAAAAATATATCATAATCCCATGATAATAACTATTAACACAGGTATTGTTAATTACTTTAGCTGTTTCTTCAGTGGTATACAAAACAGAAATCCCTCGTTTTGAAGCAGCAGTAAAACAATTGCGAATGATAAAATGTTTAGTTGTTCCATTAATATATATTCCAAAATCATCATTCGTTATAATCTCATAATCTTCAATAATATATGGATCTCCAGAAGTTCCTGTACCATCAAAACCATAGTCTGTGAAATTTCCATCATTTAAAATTTCAATAGGTTCATGCGGAACAAGAGCTAAAGATATAGAATTAGTTATTTGTTCCTCCATGTTAAGTGAAATTGTAGCATTTGTTTTGATGCTTAAAGATAAAAAAACAATTATTATCGTTAAAATCCCAGTTGTTGATTTCTTATTCATTTCATTCACTCAAAGTGTACTGATTTTGTTAAATAGTGGAAGTTAATAAAAGTATTGAAGAAATTTGTTGTTAATCTAAAGTTCTGCAGAATAGACTTTTGGCAGATTTTAGAAATATCGTCAAACAACAACATTTATTTTATAAACTAGTAAGTTTTAAACGACTTCAATTTATTTAAGAGATGAAAAAAATGTCAGAAGAACAATTGACAAAAGAAGAATTGCTGGCAAAAGCTAAAAAACCAGCAGAAGATGCATTAAAATTACATCCTTACTATAAAGGAAAAATACAAGTAGTTCCAAAATGTAGTGTTTGGGGTTTTGATGCATTTGGAGTATGGTATACACCAGGTGTTGCAGCTTCTTGTAGAGCTATTCATGCTGATCCAGCAGAATCCTTCAAACAAACAAATAGAGCAAATACAATTGCTGTTGTCTCAGATGGAACAAGAGTTTTAGGTTTAGGCGATATAGGACCTGAAGCAGGACAACCAGTTATGGAAGGTAAATCATTGCTCTTCAAATACTTAGGTGGTGTTGACGCTGTAGCACTAAGTATTGGAAAAGCTGAACGTCCAAATGCTGATGTACGACCAAGTGCTGAAGAAATAATTAATTTCGTCAAAATGATTCAGCCTTCATTTGGTGGTATTAACCTTGAAGATATTTCCAAACCAAAATGTTACAAAGTCCTTGAAACTTTACGTAATGATCCTGAAGTAACTATTCCCGTCTGGCACGATGATGCTCAAGGTACTGCAAGTGTAGTTACTGCCGGTGTCATTGGTTCTGCTAAACACGTTGGTAAAGAACTTGATCAACTTAAAGTAGCTATGCTTGGTGTTGGAGCTGCTAATACTCGTACTGCTTATGTTTTAGAAACCGCTGGAGTTCCTTTGAAAAACATCATCATGTGTGATTCTAAAGGTATAATTACATCCGATAGACAAGATATTATTGATCAAAAAGACTATGATACTTTCAAATATGACCTCGCACAAAAAACCAATAAAGAGGGTTTAACTGGAGATTTTGGTGAAGCTATGAAAGGAGCAGATGTTATGATTTCTGCATCCAAATCTGAACCTGGTACAGTTAAGAAAGAATGGGTTTCTAGTATGGCTTCAGATAGTATAGTGTTTGCTTGTGCAAACCCATTGCCTGAGATATGGCCTTGGGATGCAAAAGAGGCAGGTGCAAAAGTTGTAGGAACTGGTAGAAGTGATTTCGACAACCAAATCAATAACAGTCTTGGTTTTCCAGGTATTTTCAGAGGTACACTTGATGTTAATGCAACCACTATTACAGATGAGATGTGTGTAGCAGCAGCTCAAGCTATTGCTGATATTGCAATCAAGAAGGGTACAACTGATAAATACGTCATTCCAACTATGGACGATTGGGAAATTTTTCCATACGAAGCAGCTAAAGTTGGTATGAAAGCTATCGAACAAGGTGTTGCCCGAACCATTATGGAAGAAGA
>JBHLQZ010000035.1:0-9931 GCA_048883065.1 Candidatus Thorarchaeota archaeon
CATTGGAATTTTCCATAACATATTCATTAATTGGATTAAAATATCCTGCCACTCCACCATCAAGACTATCCAGTAAAATGGTTACACGAGGATCTCCATCTATATCCCCTAGTCCACTTACTCCTCCATCTGGATCTCCAAAATATAGAACATTATTTGGATAAATCTTATTTTCAAATTGATCGCGAAAGCTTTCTGCTATCGTTATAGCGCTAGACTCTCCCCCCATTGATGGAATGATTGAGGTGAATACATAAACATAGGAATTTGCACCTATGGCTAACAATTTTGCTGGGTGATAACCATACACGTATGGATTATCATAAAATGAATTGATATGATAAAAATCTCTCACATCATATAACACATCAAGTTTAATATCTAAAGGAGATTTTCTTATAACAGGTTGTTTTTCTCCTTCTTGTTCTAATTTTGATAGTAATTCATATTTTAATATTTGAGTAGGATTTGTTGGATCCGATTGACGTAAAGCAATACTATAATCATAATAGTTTATTTCTTCTGTTTCTACAAGCTTAGAACTTGATGAAATAAACTCTATATTGGTTAACACTACTACTGAAAATAACATAATCAAACTATAACTTAACAATTTCTTACGGACGTCTGCACCCATATACTTGTCCCCTTATTATTATAGTTGTTTAAATCATTAAAAAGGTTGACAAATTAACAAAGAAGTTTCTCAATTTAAATAGCATTATAAATTGCACTTATTATAGCATTGAAAGCTAGGAGGATAACAGCTAGAACCATTAGTTCAAGAGAAACTAAAGTTCTTCTTGCATGTTTAGAAGCTGCTATCATTTCTTTTCCCCAATAAGTATCATCTTCGCGTTTAAATTCCCAGTATTCAAGGTAATCTTCTGCATCATATTCGGGATCACTAATGACACGGATTTTATCTTTCATTTCTTTGCCTGATTTATCTAAAGCTGTTGCTTCCAATAAAAGAGAAACTGTTCTTTTTGGAGGACTTTTGAAAACTTTGGGAACAATCAAAACACTATTCTCTTCATCCATTTTACTTGGAAGAACTCTTTCATTTACACTAATCTTTATTGTATCTTTGTCAACAAAACTTGAGTCAAACCTTACTCTAATTTGAAAATCAGACGGAGTTATATCTTGATCATTAGGTTCTATTATTCTCATTTTAGGTGGGACATGATATCTCCCTAATCCACCCATACATCCACCTACTGTTAAAAGAATTCCAGGAATAAGGAGCATTGACCAGCTAAAGAAGTTAACTCCTATATACCCAGTTGCATCAAGAATAACTAAAATGATGATTTCAACAACAAGTATAACACCTCCCCATTTCAGACAAAAGAATCCTATTTTCTTAAATTTCTCCTTCCTAGTTAATCTTAGATAATCTACTTTATCTTCTTTCTTTTTTCTGAACTTCAGTTTCATCATCAATCACTTACTATATACCTAAACAATGCAAAAGCATAATATATCATCAAAACCGCAATATGGATTCCTAGTACAGATCCCACATATGCACTATATTGTCCTACTGTTAAACTTTGAGTAACAGCATAAACAAATATTGTTCCTCCACCAAAAAGAAATGCTACACTGAAAGCCAAAGCTGCCATCATTTTGAGGACAATGACATCAAATTGTTTGTCTGGTTTTGGTTTAGTTTTAGGTGGTTTTTCAACAGTCATTTCAATCTTCTTCAATTTTGTTATACACTAGGTATCTTAATTTATCTTTATTAGTTACTTCGAATATATGTTTATTTTGCTTTGGTTTTTTTCTTCTCGTTCATTTCAATTTCTTCTTGCGAGAGAATAATCTTTCCTTCACTTTCTTCTATATGAATTTCTTTTTCAACTATTATATTTTCTATGATATGTCGAGGTAATTGAATAGAACCATAAGTATCTACATAAACTCGATGCATATCTCTAATTGTTTTAAGATCCTTTGTAGGAGAATATCCTGAGATTCGACCATCAACAATTTGGACTAATTTATCTGTAGATTTTGCAACATCAAAATCGTGAGTAACCATGATAGCCGTAATACCATGTGTTTTATTCAAATGTTTGAAAAATCGGAGTAACTCTCCTGCTGTTTTGGAATCTAATTCACCAGTAGGTTCGTCTGCTAGTAGTATTAAAGGTTGATGAGCAAGAGCACAAGCCAGTCCAGCACGTTGAACCTCTCCCCCACTTAATTGCTGAGGTTTATGATTCATTCTTTTTTCCAAACCTACTTCTGTTAATAACTCTTTAACTCTCCTTAGTCTTTCCTCTCTAGGTATTCCTAACAATCTCATAGGAATCTCAACGTTTTCCATAATGTTAATCTCCCAAATCAAATTTCGACTTGGTAGCTGCCATAAAGTACCTACTCTGTATCTTCTGTAAAGGCTTCTTTCTTCTTCTGATAACTGATCTAACCGAAGATCACCTATTCTAACATATCCTGCAGAAGGATCTGTCATTCCTGCTAAAATGTGTAAAAGAGTTGTTTTTCCACTTCCTGATGGACCAATTATTGAGATAAATTCTCCTTCATTGATTGATAGTTCTAATCCTCTTAATGCTGGGACACGAATATTTGTTTCCTTTGTGTAATATATTTTCATTAAATCTCTAATTTCTATGAATGACATTATACCCACCTATGCTGAATGTCTTAATTCTGTACCAATTTCTTGTTTTGTGGAAGAAATTGTAGGAATTAAAGCCCCCATAGCTGCAGCACTAACCAGGATAGCAATAACAATTACTATTTGAGCAGCGGGGAATAGTATTGAATATGGAGGTATATTTCTAGTTATCGTCAACACTCCCATTAACATCGATGAAGCTAAATATCCAATTATCATCCCGAATATAGTTGAAAAGGCTAGAAGTGAGATATATATAGATAAATGATATTTCATCAATTGTTTTGTTGATATACCAATAGCTTTCATTGTTGCAATCTCTTTTGACCTATCAATAAGCTGAATAGATGCAAAAAGAGCCAATATGATTGAATTAATAGCAAAGGACATTATAAGTGTAGAATTAATTGCAGAATACAGAATGGAAGACCTGGGACTATCAGGTTTAACAAATATTTCATTTTCCACATTGTTAACTGTTCCTTCTTCGGAAATTAAACCAATCTTTTCTGCAACTTCTTCAATGTTGTAACTGCTATTGGTTTTAACATATAAATAATCAATCAAATTAGTTGGTCGAACTTGGATATTTTCTAAGAATTCTTCTCTTACAACAAGATGATAAAAGAGGGATCTAACATTAGTAACAGCTATTTTATTAACAAGATTTGGCCAATATTTATATTCTCCTTGAATTGTTAGAGTGAGATTTAGAGGTCTAATTGCAGAAAATGGTGGTATTGTTCGCCAAGTATCATTATAAGCAGCATAAGTAATTAACCAATCTTGACCAACCTTTCTTTCTATTACTCCTAGTTCATCAACTTGAGCTAAAACACCAAATGTATCATCTAGGTTTTCAAATAAAGTTCCTACACTTTCCTCACTAAAATCATCTCTAAAGAAAGCAGTTTTCAAATACGTTTCAGGATCTACAATTAGTAGTGAATACGTTATCGCCAAATCTCCTGCAGCAGGATCATTGATATTAATGAAACGAACAACAGATATAGATTCAACTTCTGTAAGATTTGAAATTTTGGATCTCAAGTAATCATTATCCACTGGAAAGTTTCTTATTACAATATCTGCACCCAAATCATAATATGCACCTTGAGTGTTGAAATCTTGATACGAATAGGGGACAATGATTGAACTTATCACTAAAGAAAATGAAAGACACAAAATAATAGATGATCTTGCAAAGCTTTTTTGATATCTGTGTATTTCTCTGATACTCATTGATGTAATATCCATTCTTAACTTTGACGTTAGTTTAACTAATATTTTCGAAAACAATGGTAAAAGCCTTTGAACAAACAAAATCAAGCCAAATAGCATTATTATAAGAGCTGGAATACCAACATATTTTGCAGTTAGATCCTGGTATGCACTAAGGACAGGTAATTTAAAGACAAACCATATCGTTGTAGCAAATACAATTAGAATTATATCAAGGAAGTATTTGTAGAATACTGGTAAAGTTTTTTCCACTTTACCATAATCCTCAATGTTTCGTTTTTTCAGAAGTGTTATTGTATTGAAAAGTTGAATGAGGACGATTGCTCCAACACTCCCAATTAGTGCAACTGAAACTGATGCAACATCCAATCTTAAGGGTAGAAGTTGGTTGGAAAACATTAAAAATCCAGAACTTTTCGTAAGCACTGAGGCTATCGGAACTCCTAGAAAAACACCGAACATTAATGATATTCCACCCGTAATAAGTGATTCTAATGCTAAGTATGAACCGATTTCTCTTCTATTCGTCCCTCTTTCCGCGAGTATAGTAAGCTGTCTATCACGTTTTTTTCTAACCAAATTTGCAGCATAAACCGTTAGAATTATTGTCAGTACAATTATAGGAGATAAAAATGCAAACATGAAGGTTTGATAAAGATTATATTCATCTTTGAATTGCTCCATTAAATCAACAAGATAAGAATTTATTCTAACATATTGATAATCTGAACGAACAAGATACATTTCTTTTAAGTTTACTCCAATAAACTTTAGCGTGTCTATTTCACCTTGCAGGTCAAAAGAATCTATTTCATCGATATTGTAAAATAAATCTGCTACAATTGTTGCTCTAGTTTGCGTATATTCTATCGATTCAAGTATACTATTTGCAGAAGGCCAATATGCTAAGATTGCTGCACCACTATCAAATTCCAATATGTATTCTAAAGGGATATCGATTTCTGATCCTGTAATATCATAATTAGGAATTTCATCAAGGAAAACAATACCTGTGACATTAACGATATTTTTGTGCGTTCCATTAAAGGTTGCTGCTTCGTCAACATTAAGTGAGTCTTCTAAATTCAATGAGATAGGAACATAGATTGTTATATTGTTATTTGCACGAATTGAAGAATGATTGTAGAAGTCTCTTGTAACTAGAGCAATAACTTCAAAATCATTTTCTGGAACAGATCCAATAGCAATATTACTCGAAATAAACGTAGCTAGTTTTCCTAATGTTCCATAAAGAGGCATGTTAGGAAGATAAGTGATATTATTAGTTGGATCAGTCGTTTGGATAAACGTTGGTCTTTGAAAGTAACAATCCGTTTGAAGAATTCTATGAGATACATTACCAAAGTAAAGAGCAATATTTGAAACACTTAGAAAATCCCAATATTGTTCTGTACCCAAATAAGAATCAATGTATAAGTCTTCCACTTCTACCTGAATGTATGTTCTAGGCTCTTCTGCTAGAAACAATCCAAATGCTTGAAATTGATAAGAATAAATAAAGAACACGTATTGCGTGATAATTGAAACTGCCAAAGTGACTCCTATTGAGGAAATAAGTCCATATTTCCAACCAGCTTTAAATAAGGGTCTAAATAAGTGAAGTCCTGGTAAGAATATCAGTAAAAAGATATCTATTATAGGGACTACTACAAATATTATGGGAGAGAATATAATTAATAGAATGTGAAAAACTCTTTCTTGTTTGTTCTGGAAAGTTTGGTCTTGTTTCGTTAACGTACGAAAGAAAGTTCTAGTTAAGATAAATGCATTCCTAAGTGCAATTAAACGAGACCCTTTAGGAATGAAGCTGTTATTCTTCATTAAAATCTTGCTCCTATATACACCTATAAGCGTTTTTCTATATCCAATATAATGATACTCTCTACTCTTTGAGTTAATTTAAAAAACTGGAAATCTATTAATGGAGTTCTTTTAGATTATTTCGTCGAACACATTATGAAAATTCGAATAATTCGAATTTTTCGAAACATTTTAAAATACGAATACTTCAATAATAATGTGGATATTTTCCACATAATTTCACAGGTGTTCAAAATGGATAATATAGAAAAGCTTGCTTTGGAAGCTTTTGAAAGAGGAAAGAAGGATTCTTACATACCTCAAGATCCTTTTATTTCCTTTGGTTTTGAAAACAATCCATTTTTAGAAACACCTATTGAAGATCTGAAAAAGCAAACTTTTCTCCAACCAAGAATTAGAAAGATATCTCATTATATTGGTAAAGTTTTTTCTAGTCATTCTGAGAATTTTAAAAAAAAGAAGCCTAATGACGATAATCCTGTTCTTGATGGTGTCTTATATTATTCTAGCCAAACAGGAGCTACAACCCTTATTGAATTAACTTATCAATTACTCAAGGATCATTATAATCTCAGTTTTATAGATGCAAAAAAGCTTGTAGTTTTTGAAAATAATCAGTATTCAATAACGAAAACGATCCAGAATTTCAGGAATCTCTTGGGTGATCTTGAAATTGGCATTGAATCTCTTTCAGTTGTAATTATTGATCATTCTGATTTTCTTATAGATTTTTTTGAAGAATTTCGATCAGCTTTTGAAAGGGATTTTCAAGATGTTTCACTTGTGTATATTTTTTCGCATTCAGGTTGGACTAGATTAAAGAGTAATCTTGCATTATCAAACTATGATTTATTTAATAAAATCATTCAGAGTGTTTTGATTGATCCACTTTCTGTTGATGAAATCAAAGAAATTCTCAGGATAAAACTTTCAATTGATGGAAAGATTCAGAAACCTTATACTGGTTCTGTCATTTCACAAGTTACTGAAATTTCTGGGGGAAGCATAAATAATGCCATTAAAATCTGTGTTCGCCTTTGCGAGGAATGTTTCTATAATGGTCTAGATACTGCTTCCCGACATCTTGTTAATGATATTGCTTCTATTTTAGGGATATCCTCAAATAAAGAATTCTATAATCTTGTTACTTTAAGGGATAACACTCAAACAAGAATTCTCTCCTTAATTTCAATGAAATCTATAGCTTTTGATTATGGCATCACATATGAGGAAGTGGTTTTGAATTCAGATATCAAAGCAAAAACATCTGCAACACATCATCTTAAACAACTACAAGAAAAAAAGTTCATAACCAAAAAAACTGTTAATCGCAAGGCATTTTACAGACTTCGAGATGAATTAAGAACACTTTCGGACACTTACCTTCTACCTAGTTTTGAACAGGAAGAGATGTATGTCCAACTAGAAAGTATTGCAGATTTATTTTAGCAGAAAATTACTCAATTAATATTGTATAATCAGCTGATTTTTTTAATGCTACACTGAATCCAGGTTCAAATCCAACAACAGCTGTTTCTATTCCTTTTTCCTTAAGTTTAATCAAAATAGGGTTCACTCTTGCATGTCTTGATGCTATAACAACCATATCAATGTGTTTTTCTTTTTGAATAAGATTCATAGCTTCAATAACCAAGGTGATATGAGTATCATGAGTAGATACAATTGGTTCATATCCACTATTTGTTATTGCTTGAATTAATTTTTGACTAGCAAATTCATTTAGAATAACTTTTTTTATTGTAGCTTTTCCAAAGTCTTGTATATTGTCATCAATATCCTCTAATTTGATTTGTTTATCTTTTGTCTTTCTTAGAAAATTTGGTCCATCAACTAGAACTGCAAGTTTTTTCTCTCCCGTTAGTCTTCCCCTTAAAGCTTGAAGGTGTGAGCTACTTAGAATCCTATCTGAAATTCTTTCATATAATTTTCTTTCTTCAGCAGTTTCTTCTATATCGCTCATAATTTATCCCAGAAATATAAAAAGTATGAATTAGAAGATGAAATCCTATTCAGTTGCTTCCTCTTTTTCTTCTTCTTCATAAGAGAGCGGTGGAGTTAACAAAGCAGTTGATTCTATCTGAGTTTTACCAGAAACAATGTTTTGTTTAATATAGCCAAAGTAATCTAATTCATAAATATATTTTGAAGCAACCTCATTAGGAATATTCAGTAACCTGGAAAGATCTTCTTTGAGCATTGGTTTTTGGAAGTCATTCAGGATATACAAAATCCTATATTTTGGATCAGTGTTTAGAAATGCTTCTACAGATCTTAAGGTTTTATTAGAATAATCAAGTTGTTTATTCAGTTTCTGTATATTCAATTCATATTGGTATTTTTCTTCTGAAGACAAGGTTCCTTGTTTTTCCATTGTCTCTAAGGTTGCTTTTGTAGTTAGTACTTCTTGTTTAGTTTCTTCTAATCTCGCTTTCAAATCCTCAATTTCATCTTGTTTATCTAACATTTCTTCTTCAATGGAAGTTTTTTCCACAGTTGCTTTCTCTGCTAAGTCTCTTAATTCTTGCATCTCAGCTTCTTTTTCAGCAAATTGAAGCATCATTTCATCAGTTTGAGTTTGCAATTTATGTAATTCTTGTTCCTTTGAACTAACATCTTGTTGTAATTCAACCATAGTTTCTGCTAATCTTTCCATATCTGCATCTTTTTGGTTTATTTGTTTTCTTAGCTCTTCAGTTTCTGCTGAATCACCTGCAGTTTCTTGAATTTCTTGAATTTGCTTCTTTAAGGATTCAATCTGTGTAGATTTCTGTTGTATATCGATTTTTTGATTCCTTACTGTATCTTCATGTTCAGCAACTTGATTTCTTAAATTGAAGATTGTTTGTCGGGACTTATCTAATTGCTTTTGTAAATCGTCGAATAAGGAGTCTTCTTTTGAAATAGCTTCTGAAGACAATGATCTTAATCTTGCTTCCATTTCTTCAACGTGTTTATCCAAAGCATCTTTCTCTATTTTCAATCTGTTATATTCTGCTTGCAGATTATTCTTTTCAAGACTTAATTGATGAATAGTTCGATCTTTATCAACAATAACTTGATCTCTAGCTTCAATAATAGTTTGATCAACACCTGAAACTGTAGCTCTTTCTGATAACTCTTCAATTGCAGATTCTTTGCTCTTGAGTAATGATTGAATATCAGTTAACTCATTCTGAATAGATATATTCTCTGCTTTTAGATTCCCTATTAAATCGTTTAGTTCATCAATCTTAAGAGCATCATCTTGGATTTTCTTCTGAAAACCAGGAATTTTTGCTGCTTCTTTTCTTGTTTTTTCAAGCTCATCTAACATTTCTTGAGTTATCATTTCCCCATTGATATAACCTTGCTCAATGCCTTGTCTTATCTTTGATGTACTCTCTGTCACAACCATTAAATGAATGTCTCTAAAGAGATCAACGTAGCTTTCCTTGAAGTTTCGTATAATTCCATCAACTTCTGAAACTGAATATTGTGCCTTACCAGGCGCTAAAGAATTGCTTTTTATTTCTTCAGCTCTAGCTTTAGCTTGTTCTTCAGAATTAGTTCTGATAACTCTCATATCAGCTAGAAATTTCTTTACCAGTGAACGTACAATACTAAAAGGACTTTCTGATTCAACTGCCATATATTTCAGCTCTATCCTTTATATTTTAGATGATAATAAGTATTTAAGGTATAAATTAATTTCGTAACTGATAGCTAGAATTTGGGATAAATTAGAGATTTTCACACTTATTTATTCAAGAAAGAGATTTAATCGATACAAATTATCCCTGTATTCATCTATTTCTTGTAAAAATCCAGGCAATTGTTGATACGGAAGAATTGCTACATCTTGCTGAAATTGAACTGCATGATCTCTCCATGAAATGACTAACGGAATAATATGAATTTTTCTTTTTAAAGGAAGAGACAATTTTCTGATTAGTTCATCTGATAAAATCGGAAACATCTCCAATAAGATCTCAGCTCTTTTTTTCTGTTTATAGGCTGCATCGTTAAACATTGAAGAAGAAGCTTTTTGGTGATATTTACAATCGATAATAAACAGATATGGATACTTGAATGCAAGAACATCAATCTCATATCTTGTAAACTCATCTTTGAATCTAAAATTCGTTAAAACCGTAAAATCCATTTGATCAAATACTGTTGCAATTATATTTT
>JBHLQZ010000036.1:0-9846 GCA_048883065.1 Candidatus Thorarchaeota archaeon
ATATGAATCCAAAAACCTTACCGCCTATAGTATCAAATCTAGGCTTATTCTTTATACTTATCTCTGCATTTCTAATAATTGTAGGATTTCTAGAATTAACAGTTGTTGCTAAAATGATATTAAAGGATTATACAGGCAAAGATTTTTTTGAAAATGAAACACAATTTTCTCTTGAAGAGATTAATGATCAACAAGTAAAAGGTGATGAAAATTAACAGATTCCAGTTATCAAAATCTTTCACAAGTGGAACCATAATTGTGTTTGTTTTTTATGTAATTTTAGCTATCTTTACTTTAGGCTTGAGAAATACAAGCCTAGCAGGAATCAGTGCTTCGCAAATATTATATATTCCTATTCTTATTGGAATCGTAGGGATGGGATGGGGTGCTTACAATTTTACATATGATGATAAAGAACCTTGGGAAAAAGGAAGACTTATTTCCTTTTTTCTAATTGGTGGAGCTGTAATCTTATTCTTAGGACAAATTTCACTAATTATTGCGGGATTTGATGAAGTTCAAAAAGTTCCAATTCGACTCAGCTATTTCTTTATAGGAAATATACTGATGATAATATCTTGTATCATCCTTGCTATTGGTTTTGTTTTATTAAGAAAACAATTACTTGGATTATATTTTAAAAAGATCTTTATTAAAAATCCAAATGCATTTGTGGTATTTTCATATATTCTACAAACATTAGCTTACTGTTTATTCTTTAGTGCATATTTCATGGTTAATGTTAAACCTGAAGTTTCTATTATGGAATTTTTACAAGTAAATACAGGTTTTTCTATTTTGCAACTAAATATATTAATACAGAATCAAGTGATTTTGGATGCTTCGGGAATTGGGCTTATAGTTCTTGCTTTAATATTCCTTTTAGTAGGTTTTATTCCTATAAACATATCTTTTAGAACTTACCCACATTTAGTAGAGGATGAAAAATTACGAAAATAAGAATACTATTTCTTAGATGAAAGAAGAGCATGTGATGTCTGGATTAAATCATTAATTTTCCTTTCTATGTGCTCAGGATTTGATAATATTGCAAAGGAAACTTGGAAATTGGAAGCTCCTTCAGTTAAAAAAATAATTTCTGTTAGAGTATTTGCAATTTCATTCATTTTTTCTGTTTCATCATTCTTTAAAATTGCTAGAAAAGTTATAAAAATATCAGTTTTTCTTTTAGTTTTAAGGTATTCTACAGCATTTTTCATTTTACTGATTTGATGTAAATCTAAAGGCTCGAAAATAAAAAGAAAACCTTCTGTTAGCTCAAAAAGTAAAGGAGCTAAAGAAACTAAATCTCTCTTATAATCAATAATAGACATTTGGCATGGGAATACATCATTTCCAATAGTCTTCTCAAAATTAATCGGTTCATACCCTCCCATAAATTGATAATCTGTTTGAGCTCCTTCTTTTGAGAAATACTTATCTATAACTTTCTGAACAAGAAAATTATCACCATAAACAGATATTTTTACTTTAGGTTGTTCATCTGTTACTAATCTAACAGGTGAGATTTCCTTTGTTACTTCTTTTTTTTGTGATTGAGCTTTTGAAAAACTATCAGGTTCGGTGTTTTGATGCCAATTAATGAATTTATCTTTAATTTCTTTTTTTGCGTCTATTACTAATTCAGGTGTTATGGTAACTTTCTTCTCATAAATTGAAAGTCCATAAGCCATTGGAAGTGTTTTTATGAAATTTGATAAAGCGATTGGATCAATATTTATTATAGAAGATAGAATATCTAAATCCCACACATTCTTTTTTTCTATTAAAGACATCAAATGTTCTGCTAACGATTTTTCCTTTTCCATGCTCATTAAACTATCTTGTTTTAATAGTTTAAAATATTTTCTTAAGTTTGTAAATTACATTAAAGTTTTAAAGAGATACTAGCTGTAAGTTTTAGCAACGGTGGAAAAATGGTTTTATTTGCAGACTTCCAATGGTGGACATATATTGCTTTGTTTGGGGCAGGGCTTGTTAGTGGAGCTGTATCACCTACTTTTGGCATTGGTGGAGGGCTCTTAAATGTACCTATTTTGTTACTTGGTTTTTCTTTTCTTTTAGGAAGTGATCCGGGAAGTACTGCCACAGCGACTTCTTTGGGAGTAATTTTATTTACAGCATTAAGTGGATCAATTTCATATATTAGAGAGAGAAGAATAGATTTTCGAATTGCTTTGACATTTATGATTTTTGCCATTCCAGGAGCTATTTCTGGAGGTTTATTCTCAAATTGGTTGAAAAAACAGAATTATGAAATTGATATATTTCAAATTATATTTGCTAGTACAATGATAGTTATTGCAATTTATAAAATAACAACAATCTATCTTCAATGGAGAAAGAAGAAAAAAGGTCTTATCTCTGAAGATGATGAGTGTATGGAGTTAGAATGTGACGAAGAGCAGCAAAATAAACCTTTGTGGAAACAAACTGTGTTATATCGTAATTTTGAAGATAAAAGAGGGATAAAATTCACTTACAAAGCTAAATTGATCCCTGGTATTTTCATTGCATCAGTGGGAGGTTTTATTGGAGCGACTCTAGGGCTTGGAGGAGGTGTCATCTATGTACCTATTTTAACTATGGCACTAGGTATTCCTGCAGCAATTGCTACAGCTACATCAACTTTTACTATTTTATTTGCTGCACCTTTTGCAGTAGGTATTAGATCAATTGACAGTATTATACGTTGGGATATTGTCTTCTGTATGGCTGCTGGAACTATAATTACTGCTAATATAATACCAAGATTCCTCCACAAAATTAAATCAGAATTTATCCTAACAGGTTTTTGGATAATTGCTATTGGAGCTGCAATTAGACTTCTGATTAAAGTTCTTACAGAGATTACTATCTAATCATTTACTTATAGCTCTAACTCTATAACCTTTTTTCAATTCATCAGGAATTGGAATAGGTTTTCCTTTTTCATCATAAACCATTGATACTTGACAATGAATGTTGTTTTCTAAAACTGAACGCGCTATGGTTTCTTTCATTTTTACTAGAAAGAATGATTTTGATCCTTTATTATACAATTCTGGAGACTCAAATTGCATGTTCTCTAAGTTTTCTTCTATAATATTCAGAATTTTACTGCTAGCATAACCATCACCATATGGAGAACCAAACTCTTCAAATTTTTTCATGAAATTTCTATTTGTTAAAGCTTGATTTAAAATTTGAATAATTTCCTTCTCATCTATCTTTACTAGAAAATTTATATGTGATTCTACAGTTTCAGGTCTTTCAGTATTAGGTCTTAAAGTAATGCATGGTTTCTTAAGAATAGAAGCTTCTTCTTGTAAACCACCTGAATCTGTTAAAATAATTTTACATCTTTCATCTTTTATTAACCTCAGAATAGATAAATAATCAATAGAACCATAGATATGAAGTTTCTCATTTTCAAGAAGCTTTTCATAGAGGTTAAAATCTTTTAATTGCTTTTCTGTTCTAGGGTGCATTAGGAAGATTATTGGCATTAAATTGTAATTTGATAAAGCATTTGAAATTTCTTCGAGATTTTGCTTATTATCTACATTAGAAACTCGATGAAATGTACAAATAATAAATTCCTCTTTTATCTCTTCTAGTATTTCTTTGGCTTTAGGTGTTTCTTGTTCTAAAATATTTTCACCATAAAGTCTTATGGAATCAACGATGGTGTTGCCAGTAAGATAAATTCTTTTAGGATCTAGACCTTCATAAAGTAAATTAATCAGTGCTCGTTGAGATGGAGCAAATAGAAGTGAAGAGACACTGTCTACTATCTTCCGATTAATTTCTTCTGGCATTGTATTATCATATGAACGTAATCCTGCTTCTATATGTCCAAAAGGTATGTTATTTTGAACACTGGCAAGACAAGCTGCAACCACACTATTAGTATCTCCCACTGCTAAAACAATGTTTGGTTGTATTTTTATTAATTCATCTCCAAGTTTACTTATCATTTTTCCTAATTGAACACTCTTGTTTTCTGATTGAATATCCAGATTAATATCAGGGAAAGGTAAAGGTAAGGAATTAAAAAACTGTTTTGACATTTCTTGACTATAATGCTGTCCTGTGTGAATGACATATATTTGAAGATCACGAACCTTAGCTTCATTTATTATAGGAGCCATTTTTATTATTTCAGGTCTTGTTCCAACCACTAAAGCAATAGAATCCATCAATACTTTGTTACCATAAAGAGAATATAAATCTTAGTTATTTTATTATGTTTAACCTAAGAGATAAGATAAAAGTTCTTTTGAAGCATATCAAGTAAATATTCAACTTGTTCTTCTGATGGTAATTGATTAGCTTCAAAATCCTTCAAATAATCATCGATTTGAGCTAAAATGGTTTTAGCAGTTTTTTCAAGTAATTTACTTGATATTTTTGTTTGGATAATCATGAATATCTTATCACTTGCATAAAACGATAAAGTAGATGTTGTAGTCTTCAATTCTTTAAACTGCTCATCACTTGTTGTAGCTACATAATCATGAATAAAATGAAATAATCCTGATAAATATCCAGAGGCAGCTACTATTTTCTCTTCGAAAGAAATTCTCATACTTCTTAAAGGTGAATAACCTAAGAGTGGATTACCTTCTCTATCAACAAGCAAAATTGTTTCTATGCCATGTGACATCGATTGACTTTGATAAATTGATACCACTGATACTACCAGAAAGGTATAGATTACATCTACAATTTCGAAGTATTCCAAATTATTCTCTACTAATCTTCGTCTGATTGTAACAATGAATGCAAATCCTATTAACATCAGAATTATAAAGAGAGTAACATCTCTTTTCAATTTTAATCTTCTTTTTTTAGAGATTTTTGCGAGCTTCATATATCTTACATATACTCCTATAAAGAGAAAAGCACTTACTAAAATACAAAAACCATAAATGAAGCTGTAGATATCAGTGTAAATCACATTATAGATTGAAATTGTTAGATTTTTGAATTCTAAAAGATTAGCTTCTAAAGGTATCAAAACGAAATATAACACAAAAACACCTAAACTAGCTGTAACAATTCGACTTGCTCTTGAAGGTAAAATCATTGATTGTTCCAAACAAGCACCAAACAAAATTATCAAGGATATAGATTGAAAAATTTGTAATAATCTGTATAATGCAGCAGTTTCATATGTATACTCAAGAGCATCTATTATTATAAAAATTCCATAGCTAATGAGAAATAAAGACCAATTAAGGTAAAATGGATTTTGTCTTCTTCGTCCCCAGTATAATGTAAGAATTCCTCCCAAAATCAACGCAACAGCTAGAACATATTTGATAACTATTTCCATGTTTAACCCCAGTTGTTAACCATACCCTAACAAGAAACATATCTTTTGATTACTTAAAAAATTTCCTAGTACAATAGAAATAAAATTTTGCTATTTATTATTCTTATCTTCTTCTAATTCAGCTTTAGGATCCCACATTTCCTTTACCTTTCTTGTCTTTCTGATATTAAAGAATATATACACTAAAGCTGATCCTCCCATCAGAATACCTATTATCCAGAACGATGCAGAGAATCGACGAGGTCTGATTTTAACATAAAGCTTTGCTTCGCTGACATCAGTTACCCAATCCTTTCCATCAAATACTGCCACCTTGAGGTAATATGAACTAGCTTTCACATCTGTTAGATTCCAGGTATATGTATTATATTCTGTTATATTTGATGCTAAAACTGTCCAGTTCCACCCATTCTCAGATATTAAAATTGTACTGTTTAAAGGATCATTATCTTCGTCATCCATAGCCCAACTGAAATCATAAGAATCATTATAAGATATTGATCGAGATGGATTAGTTATTTTTACCGAAGGCAGATTGTTTGTATAAGTTAGATGAGGTTCATTTGCCATGTAAGCAAGAGCTGGAAAGACGAGTTCACAATTTGAAATTATCCCATCTCCAGAAGGGTTGTAATAATCAAAATATGAACCAGTCCATATTGTTTCGTAAGTTTCGATAGTTATAGGTACTATATCATAGGCATAATAGCAATAATCATTCCAAGTTCCTGAAGCTTCGTAACCACCTATTTCAGACCAAGCAGGAAAACCAGTTATTGTTTTAAGTTCATCTATGATTGCTTGGAATTCTGCTGCATCTTTCGTAGGGAGAGAGCTGTTATGCGACCAGGGAGCAATAATAGCTTCAACACCACTATGAAGACTAATTGCATAGTTTATGAAATGAGTTTTGAGAAAATTTCTTACAATTCTTGTTTCATTCTCGCTAAAAGGATAATCTCCTCTATAAAGATCATTAATTTTGTCTTCTGAAGCTCCTCCAGAAACATTCCAATAAGCTCCATAGTTTCTGTTTAAATCCACTCCCCCAGGTCTATCTTCACCTGTAGTACCATCTGCATCAATATGAGTTGCATTTATTTCAGCTCTGTTTGAAGTCTCATTCCAGAAGTAAACTACTTCATATTCGTCATCAAATCTAGTATCATTATCATCATCGATTGGACGAAGATTTTTCCTTTGTTCAGGGAAGATATGCATTATAGAAATACCATCAGGATTAAGCATAGGGATTACATAAATTTCAGTAGTTTTGAGTAAATCTTCATATTCTCCACCTTGAAAAGAATAAACTAGCTTATCAATAAAGTATAAAGAATCTTCTACTGAAATCAATTCTCGTGCATGATGAGCTGCATCAATATAGAATTCAGTTTTTGCTTTTGTAACAGATTCTTTTGTAATTCTTACACACCAAATATCTCTTTGGAAATATGTTTTTCCAAGTGAAAAAACTTCAATTATATCAGGAAAAGAACTATTAAGATCTTGGAGTTTAACTGTTAATTCATCATAATTATGATAAGGTCCTAAGGATTCTCCCCAAAAAACTACATCATCACTAGGAATGCTTGTAGGAGCACCAATCAACTCGTCCCAAATCCAAACATATGTATCTCCATTTTGTTTTTTAATAGGATATTGAGCTGAAGAAGAAATGGTTGCTTGATAAAATTGATTATTGATAAGTAGAAAAATAAACAGAAGAGTGTATAATAAACTACTTTTTCTCATCGTTTCTATTTTATCAATGATATTAATAAATCTCTCTCTTTATTTTTTAGCAAGGAAATTAGTTAAAATTAATTTTAGTTATAGCCAAATGCTTATAAGTCAATTGGGCATAGTTGTGCCTAAACCGTAACGAAGTGTTAATTATGCCTGATTATGACATAGCAATTGAAATCGATGCTCGTGGATCTTTTTGTCCTGGTCCCATGATGGAGCTCATTAAAGCTATTCGACAAGCTGAAGTTGGAGAATTGTTATCTCTTTTGAGTTCTGATGAAGGAACCAGAAGCGATGTTCCTGCTTGGATAAATAAAGCTCAACATGAACTAATTGAAATCATCAATGAAGATGGTTACGATAAATACATTGTTAAGAAATTACACTGAGGTCTCTGAATGAAAAAAATAGTAATTCTTGGTGGAGGTTTCTCAGGTTTAGCTACTGCTAATCATATTGTAAGAAAAATTAGAAGAACAGAAGCTAAAGTAATTTTAATTGAACCAAAAGAATATAATGTATATGAGCCTGAATTATTAGTTTGGGTATTTAAGGATAAACCTTTCTCAACTTTAACCAAACCTATTTCAAAAATACTTGATCCCAGAGTTATTTGGATAAAATCAGAAGCACTAAAAATTAATCAGAATGAAAACACAATTCATCTGAAAAATGGAGAAGACATAATTTATGATTACCTTGTTATAGCAACAGGAGCTAGGATGGCTGAAGAGAAGATAGAAGCTATTTGTGCTGATAATGTTTGTCACTTTTATACTCCTGAAGGAGCGATTCATCTAAAAGAAGCTTTAAAGAAATTTCAAGGTGGAACAATAGTTATAACTCCCACAACAGTTCCTTATAAGTGCCCTCCAGCTCCTATAGAATTTACTTTTCTTCTAGACAAATATCTACGTAAAAGAAAGATAAGAGACAAATCTAAAATCAAGTTTCTATATCCACTTTCTAGAGCTTTTACAATGAAAGAGCCTGCTGAGAAAATAGAAAAACTGTTTGAAGAAAGAGAAATTGAATTCACTTCTTTCTTTAATTTTGAAACTGTGGATATAAAAAATAACAAAGTCATTTCTTTAGAAGGTGAAGAAATTGAATATGACGGTCTAGTTTTCGTTCCTCCACATGAAGGATTTGACATAATTAAAGAATCAGGTCTTGGTGACAAAGAAGGATGGGTAACAACAGATCGATATACAATGAAGCACATCAAATATGATAATATTTATGCAATAGGAGATGCAACTAATTTACCAGTATCAAAATCTGGTGCAGTAGCTCATTTTTCATCAAATATTCTAGTAAAAAATTTAGTCTCAGAAATCAAAGGGAAGGAACCAAAAGCAAGATATAAAGGATTAACTATTTGCTTTATTCTCGTATCTTTTCACAAATCAATGTTATTACATTTCAGTTATGAATATCCCCCTAAAAAATACGGTCTACATAGCACATTTCTTTACGGATTTTTTAAGAAATTATTCAAAATTATTTATTTTCAAGCGTTAATTAAAGGATATATGTAGGTGATTATTAATGTCAAATATAAAAATTGTAAAAAAACTTGATGCAAAAGGATTAAGCTGTCCACTTCCTATTCTTAAAACAAAAAAAGCTATTATGGAAATAGCAATAGGAGAATATCTTGAAGTTTTATCAACAGATCCAGGATCAGTTTTGGATTTTCAAGCATGGACAAAAGCAACAGGAAATGAATTAGTGAACAGCTCAGAAGAAAACGGAATTTACCGTTATGTAATAAAAAGAACTAAATAAAGAGGTATAAAAATGTCAGAAAAGAAAAAAAGAATGGCTATTATAGCATCTAAAGCAGATATAGCAGGTGCATATCCACCGCTATTATTAGCAACTACTGCAGCAGCTATGGATTTTGAAGTTGGGATTTTCTTTACATTCTTTGGTTTAAATATGCTTAAGAAAAAGAAGCTAAACAAATTAAAAATAACTCCAGTAGGACAAACTGCAATGCCAATGCCAATTCCACAAATTGTTGGAGCAATCCCAGGAATGACTGATATGGCTACAGCAATGATGAAAAATTGGATGAAAAAAGCAAACGTTGCTAAGTTACAAGATTTAATGGATATTGCTATTGAATCAGGAGTTAGAATAATTGCTTGTGAAATGACAATGTCAGTAATGAAGATTAAAAGAGAACAACTCATTGATGAATGTGAAGTTGGTGGAGCAGCTACATTTATTGAGTTTGCATCTCAAGCTGATGTTCAACTCTACATCTAGGTGTTTAAATTGTCAGAACAAAGAGTAATTTTCATTGTTACTCATGGTGAAGAATTTAAGGAAAGACTTGAACCTCCTTTACATTTAGCAACATTAGCAGCAATGCTTGATGCTGAAGTAAAGATTATTTTTACTATGTCTGCTGGTCTTCTATTAAAAAAAGGTACTCCAGAGAATCTACTCCCTTTAGGTAAGAAAAAACCATACTTGGAAACTTTAAAGGAAGCTAAAGAAGTTGGAGTGAAAATCTATGTATGTAGCCCTGTATTAGATATGTATGATCTTAAACGAGAAGACCTTATAGATGAGGTAGATGACATTGTTGGTGGTATGTTTCTGGTAACAGAGTCACTGGAAGCAGATGTAACTTATACATTTTAGAGTGAAAAAGCAATGACTTTTCCATTTTCTTCTTTTGAAACTGAAGATCTATCATGTTTTGATATCATCAAAGCTTATTATGCACTAACTGATAATGA
>JBHLQZ010000037.1:0-9804 GCA_048883065.1 Candidatus Thorarchaeota archaeon
GTTGATAATTTCACTGGTCTTTGACTCACTATGATAAGAGACGTGAAAAACTTTCTTCCTTCTCTGGCAATAGTCTCTATTATAGGTCTAGAGATAGCTAGCTCAAGTCGAGCTTCAGGAGCAAACTGATGACCTTCTTCCAAAACTATAGCTGTTGGAGGTACATTGTCTTTTTTCCTTGAATCAAATATTCTATACAAAATATAACTCACTATCATCTGTTTAAGCTTCATACTTGTAAACTCACTTAGATCAAAAATAACTAGTTTCCCAGGTTCTAAGATTTCCTCTAATGCTGGATTTTCTGCACGACCAAATAATTTCGTACGATCTAATGTATATAACCAACCGATTAACGCTTCTTTGCTTCTTGGATTTATTTGATCATCGCTTTCTAGTTCTGCAATTATATCTGAAATAAGATAACCTTCTCCCTGCTTTACTTTTTCATGAAATAGTTTTTGATTTACCTTATAGAGCTCTCTGGTTTGTACAGGTGTTATTTGGGGTTCAAAAACTGCAAATTGACCAGGTCTTATGGAATGAGTTGCGAATTGTATAACAGCTCCAGGAAAAATTTCTGTTTTCTTATGAAATGGTGATTTTTCATCACCTAATCCTTTATACTCTCCATGAACATCAAAGAGTACTATTGCAACTCTCCCTTGCTCCTTCTTCCTTGAGAGGAGCTCTTCTAATATTACTGAAACTGTATATGATTTTCCTGCTCCAGAAATTGCTAAAACTGCAACATGTTTTTGTAATAATCGAGTTAAGTTCAACCTTACATCAAGTTCATGTTGATCGATTTTCCCAAGTAATAATCCATTTGTTTCTTCTAATCCAAGAAATTTTGATAATGTCTCAGTGTCAGGTGTGAATACTGTTTCACCAGGAGATACAGGATAGAGAAGTCTTTGAATTCCTATTTTTGTAATTATGCCCATAGTTTTTGCTTTTGCAATGATATGTTCCCATCTATCTGCTGGAAAGATTGAAGCCATAGTTTTTCCACTAGTCTCATATGCTCTAACAGCAGAAGGGGATGAGAAATATCTATTAGTTTTGTAAACATCTGAAATTGTTGCAATAATTTTTCCATCTTCTGATGGAACAACAACATACATCCCTTTTTGTAACCGAAATTCTTCTTCATCTCTTGTTAACACAAAACTAAATTCTGAAGGATTTGGTGAATTATCTTCACCTACTATAATTGTACCTATACTTTTTTCACTCATTTAATCACCTGTTTTGAATGGGATTCTATTTCTTCTTTTTTGAAGAGAATGACTAGAATATCCAATCTTAGATGAAATTTCATCAATTAAGATATCAGCATCTGTTTCTTGTAATCTAGCTCTCGCATCTGCTTCAATTATTACACTAGGTAATCCATATTCAGGATTATATTTAGATACTGCTGTAACAAGAGAAGCTATTTTTTGTGCGAATTCTTGTTGAGTAGAGAAGAGAATTGGAAATTCAACTCTTAATGGTGTATCGAATTCAGCAGTTTTTAGATAGAAACAATGTATATTGAAATCTTCTAAATCTTTGTCATTTTCATCGTTAAATTTGGATAAAAAGAACTCAAAAGTCCTTTCATTTTTATCAAGAATCTGATAGAGTAAATCAGTATCTCGTAATTGTTTCACAATTGGTCTATAATCAATTTTCAATAATCTTTCAAATTCAGGTAGTTTACCTAAATGGGGTAAAAGAGGTGAAAGTTTACCTGTTAGAATAGCTGAACGGGAATCTTTGACTACTCCACAAAGCAGTGTTCTGTTTTTCCTACACAAAGTGTATAATCTCCTATAAAGTGTTTTTATGTTTCTGTATTGGTTCATCAAGAAATCTTTCTGACTTATTTGTTTGTATTCAACAAAAGGCAGAACAGATCCATCCAAAATAATAATGTCTGGAACATCTTCTTCAACTAGTGAAATACAGCATCGAATCTCTTTCTGTATTCTCCACATTGATATTAATGCATCAATCTCATTTTGAGATAAAGGTTCTATGCTAGTAAGGATATCAGGAAAAGGTTGTTCTTCAGGAAAATAGTTAACAATAGGTTTGTTTTCCTTTCTATGATAAAACAATACACCTACTGCACGAATAAGCGCAATATCAAAGTAGTTTAAAGAACGATGAATGACTCCTCCATCTACACCTGCAATTTTTAATCCCTCAACGTTAGTTTCTGGAACTTCCATTGTAAAGCTAGTGTCAGAAGTTTGGATTCCAAAAGCACTTGGAAATTCTGAAGGATTAAGAGAATATTTTACTGATCGAAAAAGATCTTGAAACATTTTTCTATGTTCATTATAAGCTTTAATTTTCTGAGAGATTTTATCAATTGCTAAATCTATTTTCTCATTTACTCCCATTTTACTAACCAATATTAATATCTAGTTTTAAATATATTAACTAAATGAAAAAGTTAACTCTTAATTTATCGTTTCTTTGAGCGAGTTTTAGCGCCTAAAATGAATTCATAGTAAGGAGGAGAAGGTTTTTCTGGATGAGATTGAAATTCAGGATGAAATTGTGTGGCTATAAAACATTCATGTTGAGGAAGCTCTAATGTTTCCATTCTTATTCCATCCTCTGAACGTCCTGAAAAGATTAATCCTTTCTCGCTTATTTGTTTGATGTAAGATGGGTTAACTTCATATCTATGACGGTGTCTTTCCTCAATTGTGTCTTGTTTATACATGTTATAGAATCGAGTATTTTCATCAAGTATGATTTTGTGTTTTCCTAATCTCATTGTTCCTCCTTTCTTATCTACATCAATTTGTTCAGGAAGAAGATCGATTACTGGATGAGGTGTTTCTTGATTTATTTCAGTAGTATTTGCATGATCAAGAGAGCATAGATTTCTTGCAAATTCTATCACAGCTAGTTGAAAACCAAAACAAATTCCAAGAAAAGGAATCTGGTTTTCTCTTGCGTATTTTATAACATTGATTTTTCCTTCAGCTCCACGTGAACCGAATCCACCTGGAACTAGAATTCCATCATATTTATTCAACTCATGGATTCTATCCGGAGATTCTTCATATTCTTCCGTAGAAACAAAATCAATAGCTGCATATACATTGTTATGTGCAGCTGCATGTTTGATAGCTTCTTTGATGCTTATATAAGAATCTGCTAGTTCTGTATACTTGCCTGTGATTGCAATGTGTATGGTTTCTTCAGCTGTAGCAAATTTCTCTATCAACCTCATGTCTTCAGACCAATCAGCTGAAAAATCTTCAAATCTGAGTTTTAGATTCAATGTTGACCCAAATCCTTGTTTATCAAGAAAAGCTGGAGCTTCCAATACATTATCTAAATCAGGTAATGAAAAAACAGCATTTGCAGGAACATCACAAAACATAACAATTTTCTGTTTTGCTTTGTCTGTTAATGCATTTGCTCCTCTAGTAACTACAATGTCTGGACTTAATCCCATCGATTGCAATTCTCTTACAGCATGTTGTGTGGGCTTGGTTTTTTGTTCTTTCAGATTTGGTGGTTCCATAATGTAAGTCACTAACACAACAAGAGAATCTTCACTTGGTGTTTCTCTTCTTAGCTGTCTAATAGCTTCAAGAAAATGCTGACTTTCAATATCACCTATTGTTCCACCAACTTCTATTATCAACGCATCTAAGTCAGAATCTCTATCAGCAACACTTTTTATTCTTCGTTTTATTTCATCAGTAATGTGAGGTATTACTTGAACAGTTTTTCCTAGAAATTCTCCTTTCCTCTCCTTTTCAATAACTGATAAGTAAACTTGTCCTGTGGTGATATTTTGATCTCCTTTCATTTCCAAGTTTAACATTCTTTCATAATGACCAAAATCAACATCAATTTCTGATCCATCAGCAGTAACAAAAGTTTCACCGTGTTCATAAGGATTCATTGTGCCTGCATCAATATTGAGGTAAGGATCAATTTTGATAACATTAATTTTCTTACCTCTAATCTGAAGATTCCTTCCAACAGAGGAAGTTACAACTCCTTTCCCTAAACCTGAAATTAAAGCTCCACAAATGAATATATACTTTGGCACATTATGCATATAACAATCTTTGATATAAATATTCCCTCTCAGTAGTGATTATTCTGATTCAGTTTCAAAGTTCACTGTCTTACTCCATTTATTGACTGCATTAGCTATAAGCTTACATAACCAGCGTTCTTCTGGTGTTAAGTTACGTGATTGGCTACTGATATTCAAACCATCAGTTTCAGCCATTTTTACGATTTTTGGAAGTCTCATTCTTAATAACCTAAATAACTCTTTTTCCATAATCTCTTTATCTTTAGCGGATGCCATTTTCCCTTTTTTAACTAATTCTTGGTAAGTTTGCTTTGCAGATAGATAGAAGTATTTATCGATATCTTGAAGTTTATATCTATCCTTCTCCTCTTCTACTCTTTTTGTGTTAAGCATGATTCTGTCAATTTTTGGAGGATTTATAATAGTAACATATTTCTCTTCTTCAAGAATCACAGCTAACCAGTAAGGTAATTTTATAGTTGATCTTTTAACAAGTCTGATTTTTTTTCCTCCTATATCAAATTCATCAAAAGATTCTTCGCATCTAACTTCAACATCAAGATCTTCAAAATCATGTTGAATTCTCTCAATTTCTTCTAAGATGAGTTCTTCAGAAATCAATTCTATCAATCAATAAATTTCATAAAAGTTTTTTAAGGTATTGTTATTAAGAGAAAAAATCATCCAAAGATTTCTGTGGAAATGATATAGAGGTTTCTTCAATTTCTGTGTCTTTTGTTTCAAGATTTTTTCCTATATCTTTTTCGGAAAATTTGTCACCTAGCAAATGACTGAAAATAGCTTTCACCAACTCCGTTCCAAAACCGGGAATTTTGAGTATTTCTTTTGGATCAGTCTCTTTAAGTATCTCTTTTGTTTTATAGCCTTTATCAAATAATAATCTAGCTCTTACACGACCAATTCCTGGAATTTGAACTAAGTCAACTAACTCACTTTTGATACCATTAATTACTCTATTATGAATGTTAGCAACTTTCATTGATATATTTGAATAACCAAGTAATTTTGCAATTTCACTTGTTGCATAGAGTAACCATTCTGCATTTGAAACAATAGAATAAACATCACCACTACCAACACTATGTCTATCAAGAATTAAATCTTCAGGAGTCTCTGAAATCCAATCTTGAAGAATCAGTGCTGTTTTTAGCTGACTCATGAGAAGTTCTAATTCAAAGGAATCAACAGGAAGAGGTAGTAATATTTCATCCTCATGGTCACTCATATAATTGATTACAGCTATAGCGTCGTTTTTCTTTATAGTTACATATCTTACATCAGGAGTAGCACATACTAAATGTAGGAAACTCATATCAGTTAGTAATTCTTTCGCCTTTGTATTTGCTCTCATCAATCCATCTCTGATGATTATACCACTCAAAGGATCAATATATAGTTGACTCACTCTTCTTCCAAAACTTGTGGGAATCAAGTATTCAGGATCTGATGTGATTAAAGCTTCTTCTCTTAGAAATTTTATGACCTTTCTAAGTATGTTGCTTAAGCTTGTTGGATCTTCTTTATGTCCATAAAATGTTTGTCCAATAAAATCAATTAGCTCATCTATAGTTTGAGTATTATCAGTAGCAATTTGACCTAAGACTATTCTTCTCAATGCTGGTTCTGCAGCTATTCTGGATTCTATGTCTTCCGTCTCAGCTTCAATATATCTCTGATAAAGCCCTTCTGCATCATATTCATTTTTAGCTATAACAATAGCATCTCCCTCCGTATCATACTGTGGTCTACCAGCTCTACCTGATTGTTGTTTAAATTCTAATACTGGTATAGGATAGCTCCCTAAAGTCACATCATATCGATAAACACTCTTGATTATTACATATCTAGCAGGTAAATTAATTCCTGCAGCTAAAGTTGGAGTAGACCCAAGAATCTTGATGTATCCTTGTTTGAAATTTCTCTCAACTATCCTTCGTTGACTTGGACTCAAACCAGCATGATGATATGATACTCCTTGTTCTACTAACTTTGCTAAATCTTTTGATTGTTTTGTCTGTTCCCCAGTTCTTAGAATTTCATTAGATGCTGATTTCAGTTTTTGCTTTTCTTCTATAGACAGTGATTTATTAACTCTCGTAGCAAGATTTCTTGCTGTTGACTCTGCCATATTTCTTGTGGTTCCAAATACCAGTGCTTGACTTCCTTGTTTAATTATGTGATTTATTAAATTAGTAAAACTATTCTTATACTGCAAAGGTATTTTTACTTCCCTTTCCCCTTTGTACATTATTTTGTTATCTAGAAGAACTCCTTCATTTAACTTCACAGGTCGCCAATCACTTGAAACCAATCCTGCTTCCAACCATCTAGCAATTTCATCTGCATTTTTTATTGTAGCACTTAATGCTAGAATTTGTGTTCTACTAACTTTCCTTAATTGTGCTAAGACAACTTCTAAAGTAGGTCCCCTAGTTGATTCATTTATCAGATGTATTTCATCTGAAACTACCAAACCAATGTAGTTTATCCATTTTGCTTGATGTCTTATAGCAGAATCTATTTTTTCATTAGTTGCAATTATAACATCTGCAAATTTCGCATTAGAGTCTTCTGTGTCATAGTCACCAGTTAAAAGAATAGTTCGTTTCTCAATTAAGTTAAGATATGATCGAAACTCCGTATATTTCTCGTATGCTAAAGCCCTCAAAGGAGATAAATAGAGTGTTTTCAAACCTGTTTCTTCTAATGCTTTAATGCACGCAAGAAGTGCTACTAATGTTTTTCCAGACGCTGTAGGAATTGCTACAACTAGGTTGTTTCCCTCAAAAAGTCCCTTATTAATTGCTTCAATTTGAGGAGGATATAATGACTCTATTCCATCTTCTATTAATTTCTCTTTAATAACTTGAGGAATAGGAAGATCATTAATTTTCATCAAACATCAACGTTATAATTAAGGCATTTTGATAAAACCTTTATCAGGTTCGAAGATAATTCCATCATTTCGAAGAGAAGCAATAGCTCTATCAACAAATTCTGCGTCAATATCTAACTCACTTGCAATCTCTTTTACTTTACTAATAGCAGCTCTGCCAGAACTAGATTTGTTTATTTCATCTCTGATTATATCAAGAACCCTATCGAATTTTGATCGAACACTCTTAGGTGTACCAGACAATAAATAATCAATATCTACTCTCCCTGTGAGTGGATCAGTACTAACTTGTTTTAATGAAGCATCAAGTAATTCTATTGCTGCCTCTACATGGTCAATAGTTACTTCTTCTTTTAATGCCATCCTAGCTTGAGATTCGGATAAACGCACGATAGCTTCTAAGTATCGAGGTGTAATAGCTATAGCTGCTGTTTCATCATGTATTTTTCGCAAATCTAAATAATATTCTTCAATCTTTTCCATAGCTTCATCAGTCAAAGATGGTTGAACATGTTGTTTTGAATAACTAATATATTTCCTTAACAATTCCATATCTATTGTAGGCTCAGTTTCTTCAATCATGTGCCCTCTTCGAAGCTCAAGAATGTGACGAGCCATTTTTCTGTCAATATCAACATCTGGTTCATCCTTAATTACAAAGATTAGATCGAATCTTGACAGAATGGTTGCAGGTAAGTTTATATTCTCAACTGGAGGTCTTGTTTCCTCATATCTCCCAAAACGAGGATTAGCTGCTGCAATAATTGCAGTTCTTGCATTCAATTGTGCTACGATACCTGCCTTTGCTATACTTACAGTCTGTTGCTCCATCGCTTCGTGTATTGATGATCTATCTATAGGATTCATCTTGTCGAATTCATCAATTGCACAGATACCTCTATCAGCTAAAACTAGAGCTCCTGCTTCAAGTCCAAATTCACCTGTATCAGAATCTCTTATTACTGCTGCTGTTAAACCTGCAGCAGAACTTGCCTTTCCTGAAGTTAACAATCCTCTCGGAGCTAATCTATGAACATATTGAAGTAATTGTGATTTAGCTACACCAGGATCACCGACTAGAAGAAGATTGGATTCTCCTCTCTGTTTCATACCATCAGGAGCAATTCTTGAGACTCCTCCAAAAAGAACTGTTGCTAATGCTTCCTTGATTATTTCCATCCCATAAATTGAAGGAGCGATGGATCTTACTATTCTTCTATGAATATTCAAATCTTGAGACAAATTTAATATTTGTTGTTCAGTCTCAGGATCTATTTCAATTTCTTCAAATTCCTTTGCTTGAGAAGAAATAAAATTAACATCTAACCATGGATCGAAAATTGCAGTCCCAGCTTTTCGACCCCTTGGAGGAGGTCTCATCCTTAAAATTCCAGCGACAATTGCTCTATCACCAGCTCGTACAGTATCAACCAGATCACCAATTAATCTAGCTGGAACTGATCGGGGAATTTGCCCAGGGGGAAGTGTTTCAGGACGTTCTTGCACCGTTACTGTTTGAAAATCAGTAAACGAAGAACTCTCAGGTACAAGTCTAAAAGGACCTTTTTTTCCACAATTAGGATTGCTACACTTTCTAGGTTCTTTGTATATCCCACCTACTTGTGAAATTGGAAATATTTCTGTTTTACAGCTATCACACTGGAAAACTCCTTTTACGAGAAGAGGTTTAACAACGCTTTGACGGATAATGATTCCTTCTATTGAAATAAATTTACCCAAGTGAATAGATCTAAGGTGTCGTAAATCTACTTGTTCTGGAGTATTAGATAAGCGAACTCTAAATACTTCTCCGTCTTTTTTCTTAGCTTCAACAAAATCTGCTTCAATAGTAAGTAACACTTCTTCAAGTGCCATATCTGCAGCTTCTATGAAATCTTCCGGATTTTTTAGTAATTCTTCTGCTAATTTAGGATCGTGACCTACAACATCTTCGTAGTTAATAAAGAGAGAAGTTAAACCTTCAATAGTCATTTTGCTGATTTGATCAGAATAAATGTGTTTTCCAGTTATATCTTGATAATCAAGGATAAAGTCCTTAAAACTATCCTTTGGATGGAGAGGTACATCTTCAATGGCCATAAGCTTCTACCTTACTACTCTAGCTACTCAATTTGAATATAGCTAATAAATCTTACTTACACTAAGTTTTCAATAGATAAATAGAAAAATTACTATAAAAAGTACATAATAAATTAAGTAAAAGTATTTTTAAACAATGAAGTAAAAGTTAGAGAAGAAAATGACCTACACCACAACTCATTTAGCACTGCAAGGTTTAACTCTTTGGTTACTACTTTCAAAAAAAGATAAAGTATATTATAAGGAACACAGGTGGGAATTTATTCTAATTAACCTCTTTGCTACACTTCCCGATTTGGATATCTTTTTTGGATATCATCGTTCTTACACTCACAGTATAATAATCCCAACATTCATTCTACTGTGTTTTATGATTATTGGAAGATTCAATAAAGATGAAGGACCTATTGAAACAACAGGACAAAAAACAATTCGTTTCATTAAGCTAGCTTCAATTATGTGGATTCTACATATTATCCTTGATTTAAGTTGGGGGGCACTTCTTCTTTTCTGGCCTTTAGATTCTAATTTTTATGATTTAACAATCTATCTAAGATTCAGTAATCAACCTTGGTTATTCTTTCCCTTATCATTAGTTGGGATAATACCTGATTGGACAATTTATTCCCCGACTGAAGGTCAAGGTATATTTATAACAAACCTTTCTCAACAAGAAAGAGAAACACTTTATGGGGAATTCATAGATCTTTATATTGAACAA
>JBHLQZ010000038.1:0-9674 GCA_048883065.1 Candidatus Thorarchaeota archaeon
AATGACTATCCAACTTATTATTGCAGTTGTCACATGTATAATTACTGTAATATTCGCTTTTTTGATAAAAGAAGGAGCAGATGATAAAAAGGATGTTCAAAAAGAGGAAATAAAACAGAAATCAACTCCCCTTACACCGTTTATTTTAATCTTCATTGGAATAATGGTACTCACGTTTTTTTATCAAATAACAGGTGGTTTTTGGGCTTACACTTCAATTTATTTCATCGATACGTTGAATATCAAAGGATTTTACTATTCATTCTTCCTCATAGCTAAAACCGCATTAGCTATACCTTTGGCATTTCTAGTTGGAAATGTAAGAAAAACCAATAAAATTTCGTGGATTATTATGATTTTCTCTGGTTGGTTAGTTATTGATTATCTTATTATGATGTTATTCCCTACACAATGGGTTCTCATCCTAGTTATCTACAGTTTACCCATGTATCCAATATACAATGTTTCTTTCTATTCTCTTGTTACAAGATTTTCATCATCAGCTAGAAGAGCAACAGCTTATGGAATTTTTAGCACTCTTGGGACATTGGGTTACATATCAGGAGTCTTAATCCTTGGTGTAATAGCAGATAATTTTTCTGAAGGTATATTTAGCATGTTACCAACTTCTCTAATATTTGCTTCAATTGCATTGATTTTTGCTTTAATGTTCTGTGTTTTGATATATTTGAAGAAAAAAATAGTCTGGAATGTAGATGAAAATCTAGAAGAGTAGATAACTCATGGAGGTAAAGTTTCTGTTTTTTAATGATTGATCTATGCTTGAATATTATTAAATTACATTATTTGATTTTCTTCTTAAAGCTTAATGAAATAAAGTGAACTGCAATTATTGACCAAAACATCCACATAATTGGTATAGTAATATTCCAGATATAATTAGGTGGTCTCCAGGTAAATGGACCATTCAACCACCCCCATCTCAATATATACAATGCTGTTACTAAAGCTAATAAAACTGATATAAACCAACGAATGATATTAAACCATAATCTCTTTGTTTTAGATAAAGTTTCACGAACTTCTTTTTGATTTAAAGATACAAAACCAAATCTTCCTAAAATAATGAGAAGAACTATAAAGAGGATTGATCCTATTAACTCATAAATACCAACAAGCATATATTTTCTTGTTTCTTCCTTCCAGCTTAATTCTAAAGAAGATCCTCCCATGACTTTTTCCCATTTACTGAATATTTCTGTTCGTAATGCTGCACCTCTATCACCATTAGTTAGAATTACAATCCCATCTCCTGTTTCAGGAATGAATCTATAAAGACCATGATACCCCCAATTATCACCACCATGCCCTATAGTTAACAAACCACTGTCAAGTTTTTGATAATGAAATCCTAAAGTATAACCCCATTGCTCACCCCATTGTGGAGTAAGCATATTTTCAACAGTAGTAGTATTAAGAACACTTTGACCTTGTAAGAGAAGATTACACCATTTGACCATATCAATTATGGACGAATAGTGACCTGCAGCTGCTTTCATAGCAATGAAATTCTTAATGATTGGAAAGTACATACTTCCATAACCCTTAGCTATATCACTATCTATGCTTTCACTCCAATCTGCCCATGTATTAGTTAAATTCAATGGTTGAAAGATTTCTGTATGTAGATATTCGTCATAAGTCATGCCTGTAACTTCTTCTATCACTAATTGAAGAATAGCATAACCTCCTCCTGAATAGCTATATGTAGTTCCTGGTTCATAAATTAATTTAACATCTGCTCGAGTTAAAGCTTCTTCAATACTAGGTGTTTTTCCTTGAGATAAATATGCAGGTACTCCTCCTAAAGAAAGTCCAGAAGCATGGCACAAAATACGTCTTATTGTAACCTCATTATTATCAAATTCTGTTTCAGGTAAAGACCAGCGAGTAAGATAGCTTTCTACAGGTACATCTAGATTAACTAAGCCTTCTTGTACTAATTTCATAATTGCAAAAGCACAATGAGTTTTCGACATTGAAGCAATTTGAAATAGATTATTTTCTGTTAATTCAGTTCCTCTCCAGAAGTTAGCTTTTCCTTCAATAATGTATTCAATACTTTCATTAGAAATAAGAGCTATTGAAATTCCTGGAACATTGTATGTTTTGAGTAATTTGGAGATTTTTAATTCCAGCTGATTATTAAATTCTACTTTTGAGCTCGAATCCTCAAGATATACAGGGGAATACATTGATTGGTAAAATGTTAAGTTTAGAAGTATGAAGGGAATTATTACTACTACTCCCATTTTAATAGTCATGTTCCATTTTTGTTTCATTCTATTTTCAAAAGAATTTTTTAATTAGCATTATAAGATTTTTGGAGGATATATGCATGTAGCTAAAAAGTTTATAAATTTAACAAAAACTATATCTTATGAATTCTAAAAATCCTCATTGTATATGTATTTGGGAAGATGAGGAATCTTGTGAGGATTGTGAGTTAAAGGGGAGGATGCATTGTCATTTGGATAAGAAATATTCTATTATCTTTGGCATACCTTTCTTCTTAGCTTTTATACCAACATTTGTAGGTTTGATATTACTTGGATATCCATTGAATCTTATTTCAACGCTAACTTGGATTGTTTATATTATTTTCTTCTTTCTAGTGTGGGAACCTCCAATCCTTTGTGCCCATTGTCCTTTTTATGCAGAAGGAGAAACAAAATTTCTGCATTGTTCTATAAATTATGGTTTTTTCAAAACTGCAAAATTCAAACCAGGTCCTACTAGTTTATGGGAAAAGATTCAGATTCTTATAGGAGTAAATTTGATATTTATTATTCCAGTTGTTTTTCTTGCAATTGGACAGAAATGGATTTTTCTTGGTGTCTGTGTTGCTGGTGTTGCATTATGGTATATTGTTATTCAACTCAAAATATGTACAGATTGTATAAACTTCTCTTGCATATTTAACAGAGTACCTAAAGAAATTAGGGATGAATTTCTGAAGAAGAATCCAGAAATGTATGAAGCATGGAAGAAAAGTGGTTATAAATTTGATGATGAAGTAAATGAAAATTAGAAAAGCAAAACTCACTGATATTAAAGATATAGCATATGTACAAGTAAAATCATGGAAAACAACTTATCCAGGATTGTTACCTGATAAAGTTATCAAAAGTAGAACAGTAGAAAGTAGAACAAGAAAATTAACAGAATTTTGGCAAGATCTTGAGACTTCTACAACACGATGTGTATTTGTTGCTGAAACAAATGATGGTAAAATTGTAGGTTTTGTTTGTGGAGGTAAAACTTTTGATAAAAATCTCCCATATCAAGGAGAAGTATATTCGATATACATTATAAAAGAATATCAGAGTAAGGGATTAGGAACTACGCTAATGAAAGAAGCAGTGAAATTTCTAGTGAATTTGGGTTTTAAAACAATGATTGTTTGGGTTTTAGAAGGAAACGAACAAGCTAGTCAATTTTATGAAAAATTGGGTGGATTTCTTAAAGAAAGAAAGATGCATGATTATGGTGGGCAAGAATTTCCAATAAATGGATATGTTTGGGATGACATTTCAAAAATTCTATTAGATGTATGAAAACTAGAATTCTAGTTCAGGGAACTGTATTCTTTCTTCAAGCATCTCTTCAAAAACTTTCTTTCGTATTTCTTTATATGATTCCTCATCTTCTAGTTTAAACTCTTTTTCAACACGTTTGAGGATTCTATTACAAAACTCCTTCATCACATCAGTTAGAACAATACGAAAACCATGATATGCCCAGAATGCTTCAAGATAATCCTTAGCTTCATAAATCACAGTTCGTTCATCTCTCTTCTCATATCCTGGAAAGATTATCATGTTATCAGCTAATTTAGAGTAACTATATAGAATTTCTACTTTTATTGAACCTGATAAATTATGAGTGATTATATTCAACAGATTAGTTACTCTCTCAAATGTTTTTTCCTCTAGTTGTGTGTAGATTTCCTCCAGAGGAAAACAAACAAACCTATCTCCTTCTTTCTTCTTTACAGAAACAGTGGCAATATCAGAGAAATAGTGTTCAGTTTCCTTAATTGCAGCTTCATCTCCACTTACTAATAATGTTGGAACACCAAAATAACCTAGTAACCAAATTGCTTGTTGAATTTCACCAATTGGTTTCCCATTCAATTTTAAAGCTGTGAAACCTGAGTTTGTATGAGCTATGAAACCATCCTTTACTCCTTCTTGAGCATGAAGTCCAATCAAAACCATAGCATTATACGATTTTAATTTCTCTGAACGAATTAAATCTGCTAGTGTATACATCCATCCCCCTCCAAGATATTTAGCAGATTCATCTAAATCATCTAAAATGAGATTGTTTCCCATTCCATGTCCATCAAAAATATCTATTTCAGTTGCTCCCCCCTTCTTTAAACCTCTAATTACTGCATTGATTTCAGCTGTGGCTAGATGTTTGTATTTTTCATCATTAAAACCAGTATCAGGATCATCAATTCCAGAAATTCCTTCAATATCGCACCAGATTAGGATCTTCATTGATACTCACTTAATCCTAACATAAAACAGATACTTATAATGGTTTTCAAAAAATGCTTCTGTCGATTGGGAAACTGATTTAAATACTTAAATTTTAGCGTTGAAGAACATCATGGTAGATTACTTCGAAAAAAAATCTAGAAAGAGAGTTGAATTCGATGAAATTAAACGTAATGTAATCGAATCTGAATATGTAGATGTATTCATTTCATTCCATGATGATTCAAGTTATTTCATGTATATGGCTTATACAGATTTTGATCAACAGATAATGTCCTATGAGGATTTTATCGACTTAATATATGGTGAAATAGATTATCTTGTATCTGAAAGACAAAACCCAGATTTAAAGAATGAAGTTTTCGATTTTTTCTATTTAGAAGATGAAAACTTAATTCCTTTTACTTCAAAGAATTATCTTGAAGTAATAGAAAAAATGAATATTGTTATTTTCGCTACGCAAAATAAAACAAATGCTATTAGTTTGTTTAAAAGAATCCTAGAAACAATGGGTTAAAACTTCTTAGCATTCAGTTTCTTCTTATAAAGAATATATTCTACTGGAATAATATGTCCCTTATTATAGTGATCTAAAACAGCTTCCAAGTTATCAGTTATGTAATGATTGTTAATACAGCACAATGCTGAAATTTCAGAAACCTCATACCACTCTTTTCCATCAAAACTGCATAACGCAAGGTTGTATTGCTTTACATATAGTTTGCTTTGCATCTTATCACTTTAATGTTTTTTTGGTTTAAAAAGAGTGAAAATATCCTCTTTTAAAAAGAAAAGAAGCACTATTTTGCTTCAACCATCTTATTACTGCTTACTCCAAAGAATTTCAGAACAGAGAAAAGCATAGCTAATCCCACCGTTCCTGCAATAACTATGAATGGCCATAATTGCTTGACGTCAAGCAAAATAAAATAAACACACAACATACTAACAGTGATCCCTATAAACATGGACCATCCCCAATAAAACAATGAATCCACCCATGAAATTTTTGGTTTTCTTAACGCAAAGTAAGCAATTATTAACAATCCACTCCAAATACTTGTTCCTATTATTGGATATATTTGCCAATCTTCCCATCCAGTATTCATAAAAAGACCAAATCCCAAGGCTAACATTGTAGTAAGAGTTGTTATGAAAAGAGTAACAGTCCAAACTAGTAGAAGATAAAGAGGTTGTCGTTCTTTTTTCATAAAGGAGAAATGGACAGCTCCTGCCCATAATATTAAATGAAAAGTACCCATTACGGGCATAGCTTGAAAATCTACCCAAGTACTAAAAATTGCATAAGCTAGTGCAATCATACTGATAACAGTTGCTAAAAATAAGATGAAAAACCAAAAAATAATGATTATACTTGGTTTGATTTCTTTCTTTCTCGCGATAAAAAAGAAAGCAGTCATCAGTATTATTAGATAAACCATTCCTAAACTTGGACTACCAAACCATTCAATTCCACTTAAATCGTCTCTCATTATAAAATAGAATACAATTGCAAGTATACTTCCAATTATATAAGTCCAAATGGTAATTGCAAGAAGAAATTTTTGTTTAACAAACATGCTTAATCATCTAATCTAATTTAAAAGCACTTATAATGGTACTTACGCAAGAATGAGTAAGTTATTCATCTCTTTTTGATCGCTTTATTTTATTCCTTAGCTGCGACCTTTACTTCTTTTTTGGAAAAGAATCCTATTGTATTTTTGTGAAAGAGAGTATACAAACCAATAATACCTAATGCTAGTACTAGAAGCAAGTGAATAGGAACAGAAAAAATTGAATATTTAATCATGACTTGAATCCCTCTATAAATCATGTATATTGTTAAGATTGTACCAGCAAGATAAATTCCAGAAAGTGAAAACCACCCTATGAGCCTTCTGTTAATAAAAATAATGTTAACTATTATACTAATAACAGCTATTATTAGAAATACAATACCTACAAATTTCATAAATGGTCCAAGATTAGTTAGATCATCAGGTTCAGGTTCAACAAATAACTCAGTATTCCAAGTTAATATTAAGAGAATAACTCCTAAAGATAAACCAATTACAGATAAAATATATGTCAGAATAGCAGCTGTCTTTGTTATGGAGGGGAAGTAATCTTCATCTTTTGGAAAAAATATCATAATATTTCTCGTTTAATCTTAGCTTCAAATACTTATAAATTTATAATAAGAAATCCAAAATACAACAGCCAATAAAATAATATTTTTATACAAATATCAAGGGTTTTTATTCAGTTTATTCTTGGTTCAAACCTTAGAGAAACAAAATTAAACAATAGGTGACAATCATTAGAAAGCAGAGAATAATCAAAGACTATGAATCCTTAAGGAAGCTTCATAAAGAAGGAATTATTGGTCAAGTGAAATCTTTTCCAAGTAAGAAGAAGTCTATGGAACATTTGGCTATTGGTTTTAAGGCTCCTAAAGGAACTCCATATGAGGGTGGGAAGTATAAACTAGAATTAATGTTCGGACCAAATTATCCTTATAAACCTCCTTTTGTAAGACTTCATACACCAATTTGGCATCCTAACTTTTGGCCAAATCCTAAAGAGTATCCTGGGAAAAGGAATATTTGTTTAGCATTAGTTGATAATGAACTAGTAGGTAAATCAAATGGATGGTCTCCAGCTAAGAATATTACTACTGTAATTCATTCAATATTAGCAATGTTCAATGTCGAAGGAGCGTACGTTAATCCAAAAGATGTCTTTAATAAAGAAGCAGCTTTAGAGTTTCTAAGAGATAAAAAGAAATTTCTAAAGAAAGCAAAAGCGATAAACAAAAAATATGCAACCTCTTACTGGTAAATAAAGGTATAAAAGAAACCGTTGAGATTGGTGTATTGACAATGGACAAAGAAGAAGATATTCCTGAGCAGTATAAAGAACTTATGAGAAAAATTGAAGCTATTGAGAAAGCATTAGGACTCTCTGAAGTTGATAAAATTGTTGAGGAAATTGAAAAAGAGAAAGACTTAATCATTACTGAAGAGGATATTCTGATAGCTCCTAAAACTGAAATTGTTATTAAACCCAAAGCGTATCTAAAATTAGCAAAACATGCCTTAACTTACGCAAACTCATATGTCCCAAAGAAAGACTGGGTAGAAATAATAGGATTACTAACAGGACAAATAAAAAAAGAAGAAACTCCATTAGAACAAATTATAGTTGAGGATTATTGGCCTGTTGATCAAGGTGATGCTGTTAGTGTAGAAATTGTCGATCAAAAAATCTTTACTGAAATATTCCATAAAAAGGATTCAAAACATTTCATAATCGGCTGGGCGCACTCTCATCCTAGCTATACACCTTTTATGAGTGATGATGATCTAAGAACACATCTAAGATATCAAACTTTTTGGAATAAATCCATAGCTATTGTGATTGATCCTTTACAAATCGCTCCAAATGATTATGGTTTAGGTGTTTTTAGAATAAAAGATGATAAACAATCATATCATGAATTAACAAAAGAAGTTGAGGGATTGAGTACAGAAGCAAGTTATGAATCTATTGAATTATTTATGAAAAATCAGTTTGAAGAATAAAAACAATCAACAAAACAATAAGGTTGGTCAAGAATTGGATCTTAATAATATCAAAGTATATGCATCTATAGCAATTGTAGGCTCAATGGTGGGTATATTATTTTTAGCAATCCAAAAAGATTTACCAGTTGCATTAATTTTCTTTTATGTTACACTTTACATTGTTGTCACTATGCGTTATGTTCTAGAAAGAAGACATTACAAAAAACATAAAGCTGCTTTGGCAAGTTCTCAATTCTTATTATTGCCTTTTAGTATATTACTAATGGGTAACTATATCTCACCAGTTGCTGCTAATCCTAGAATCTTCTTAATAAATATTGATCTTGCAGGAGGGGATTCTCTACGAATTTACTTCAATATCATTTCTCTATCTATGATTATTCCATTGATAGTTCTCTCTTTACATTTTAATAACTTCTATTCTGGAAGATGGCCAGCAATGGCTATTAACAGAAAAATAAAAAGAAAGAAAATAATTCCTATACTCTTTTTTACTTTGTTTGTTTTCCTTTTACTCATTGGTTTTTTTATCAACTTGACAATCGATTTTGTTAGCTTAATTTTTGTGCTAATCTACATTATCCTTTCCATAAATCATCTCATTATCTCTCCAGTTAGAAGTGAAAGAGCACGAGCTATTCAGCGAGCTCCAACAAGTACTACTAGAAGAACAGCCTCTACAACTAGACAAGTTCGTTCAGTTCGTTCAAGTTCAACTACGGCAACTAGAACTACTAGAACTGCACAACGTTCAAGTGTACACGCAACAATTGACCCTGGAATAGATGTAAGGACCACAAGAAAAACTACAGTCAAAGCTAAATCTACAAAGATAACAGATAAAAACATATTCCCAGTTGGGAAAGTTTCAAGTTCTGAATTAAAATGTATAATCTGTTATATGGATTTTGACAAGAGAGATACAAGGCGAGTAGTTCTTTGCCCCCATTGCAGGTATCCAGCTCATGAGGATGAATTCTTAAATTGGTTCAAGACATCTAAACTTTGTGCAAGATGTAACAAACCTATCTCAACTAAATACATTAAAAAACCTATATATCGACTAACTACAAAAATATATATCGAAAGAGTAATTGAAAAGATATAATAGATACAATATCTATATATATCAAAAGACATTTCACTAAAATTCTAAAATATTCAGAAAACTATACAAAGGTTAGACAATGGGAACAATTTCACACTTAACAGCTTCATTCTTCATTTCATTATCTCTTGTCGGAGTATCAATTTATTACTTTATTGAAGGAGATAATTTAATGGGAAAGGTGTTTGTGTTCATAGCGATTTTTGTCTTAATCTCATTCTTTTTCATTTTCAGAACTATTTACTACTTAAGACATAAAGCAACATTTAATGAATTCATTTATGTTTTTATTCTCCCCTTGATACCTGTTCTGATACTTTTCGCTCAAGAGATGTTCAATTTCAATGATATATTCTTAATATCAACAGGAAATATCAGAACTAATGGAATAGATTATGATTTCTATATTACAATTATAGATTTTCTATTACTTCCGTATTATTTAAC
>JBHLQZ010000039.1:0-9589 GCA_048883065.1 Candidatus Thorarchaeota archaeon
GCTTTTTGGTATTAGAATATTGTAGGGTGTTTTTAATTCCTCAGAAAAAATTTTTGAATATAAAAGCTCTTTAAGATTAACTAATGAAGATTTCGAGACATCTTTCCAAAAATTAAATGTAATCTTTCTAAATGATTCGTATAAATTGTCTATTAACTCCATTTGTTGTGTAATAATTTGAGAGAAATTATCAATTTTATCTGGATGATGATCTCTGATTTCTACAAATTTATACCAAAAATGATTTTCTGGAAGTATATCGAAGGTTTCTACTATAAAGAATGTTTCTTTCAATTGTCCTAATATTCTTACAATTTTACCTACCCCTCCTTCAAACTTTTTCTTGAGTCTTTCTTTATCTTTTGATAAAACAACACATCTTTCAGAGTGATAAGGGGGTATAAATCGTTCAATTTCTAAAACAATGTCGTTATCGTAATTATAAATTAATTTCACAATTCCAGTAAGTGTGCTCTTTTGTTTTGCAATTTCATTATAATATCTATTTAGATTAAATTTAATGTTAGCTTTTCCAAATTTACCATCCGTTATTACAATTTCCTCTTTTTTGTTTTTGATGCAAAAACCTTTCTCAATAATCAAATCCAATCCAATGATAATATTTTTTGAAAACTCCAAATCCTTTATACTATAATTATATACTTGATTTTTAATTTTTAATTTACCAAAGATTCCCCATTTACTAATTCTAACTGTAAGTATTTCACCTTCTATATACTCAATTGTTTTACCTGGTTCTAGAATTACATTCTCTTTATTAATATTCATTCAATTATTTATTATAAAGAATAATATAAAAACTTGCTATGAATCGAGGATTTACGTGTTTAAAGATTTGATTTTTTTAACATTCTGTTCTAGAAATTCATATATTGATTTATACTTCTGTTCAGGAATATTATCAGGATCAATTTGATAAATTTCGATTTCTTGATAATCCATTTTTCTAATAAATTTCAAAGACTCATCTTGCGCTAAATGAATAATCTCATCAGATAAATCAAGTGAAAAAACAAATTGACTAAAAGGGTAAGTTTCAGATACTTCAACAGGAACTAAACCAAGGAAGGGTAAGAAAAAAACTATGTCCATATTTTCTATTTTTTCTTTAATTAGTTCTTTTATTTTAACGTTGGACTTAAAAATTTCCAGAGGATTTTTTTTGCCAGATGTTATTAAAATTAGTAATTTAGAGCTTTTTGGAGAATAATTCCGTAATATCTTTGTCCTTGCTTTAGATAATTCTGGGCGGTAAAAAGAGTTTTCATCGAAAATCTTCAAACCAATTTGCTTCTTAGATGGTGTTCCTAGTTCCCAAAATTCGCTTGGAGTTTCCCTCAGAATATGCTTGAAAGCTCTGTATAATTTTGGATGAGATTTTGATTTTAATTCAAGCAATTCCCATAATCTTCCATCCTTTAGAGATACACGAATTTTTTTGATTTCAGCTGAAGAAACATGTAGGTTGTGTTCAGCAAGTTTTTTTGTTCTAACTTCTTCCTCCTCTTCAAGTAACTCTTTTGGTGTCCATCTAGAGCATACTTCACAAGGGCATGGAAATTCAATTAAATCATCCAGGTGATGGGTGCCTGTTGAACTCATGTATCTTTTTTCTTTTGCATACAATATATATGCCGCGCTATCAAAAACATCACACCCTAAAGCAACAATGAATGGAAAAATCATAGGGTGACCTGCACCGAATAAATGTAATGGAATGTTGTGAGGAAGAAGTTGTCTAGTTACTTTTATCATTGAAAATAAAGTTATGTAATCATATTGTGCCATTATAGGTACAACACTCCCAAGTGCGTGAAAACCGAAATATTTTGCGTAATCTTCTCTTTTTATCTCTTCTATGTATTTCTTAATTAATGGAGTGTTTTTCCCTCCTTGAATAGGTAAAGTCCAAATAATGTTCTGATTTCTTTTGATGAAATCTAGTGATATTTTTATTCGATCAATCGTTCCTTCCATCTTTTCTTTAGCTTCTTGAAAGGTATCTGTAGGGGGGGTTGGTATATCTAGAATAACTCCAACATCAGTTTCTAAACTTGCTTGTATCTTGAGGGATTGTATGGGATCAATTTCTACATCCCCATAAGCTAATATTTGATAAGCTCCACTGTCCATCATTACATTTCCTTGAAATTTAAGAAATTCATGTATGCTTTTCTTGCCATCAGGCATTCCATAACGTTTGAGAAAAAGATATGCGCTTGTAATAACAAAGTTGAAACCAAATTTATCCATCATGTCCTTTGCTGATACTATATTGTCTCTTGGATCAAGAACAGGTAAAAATGTAGGTGTAGTTACATCCCCTTTAGGCATTTTATAGATACCAAGCTTTCCATGCAAATCTTGTGTTACTATCTCATACATGTTTTACACCTACGTTTCACTAAAAAAATAGAAAAAAGGTGTCTTTAACTTTATTGTTAATCTTGAGTAGCTTTGTATTTATCAAAAATCTTTTGGATTCTCTCTGAGATGGGTCCAGTTCCTTTTACTCCCTCTTCACTCACTGTAAACCTATCAAAAACTTGTATTATAGCAGCTTCTTCAATAATTTTAACATTTTGAGGTTGAAACATTTGAGAAAGCTCGCTTGCCAATCCAACAAGATCAAATGGTTCTTCAGCTAATGTTATTTCTACAATATTTGAACCAGTAATGAAGACTCTGAAATAGGTTTCATCTCCACAACTAGCCTCAGCTAAAACTACATTTAGTGAATTATCCTGTACCCCACGAAGGACACCTGTGTATACTTTCTTGTTATTCATTGTAATTTTGACTCTTTTATTTACAAGACCACTTAGTTCTAATAGAAACTCACGGTTTGGGTTTGCTGGCATATTTAATCAAAGCAAGCTCGAGGTATTTATAAAAAAATGTTATGATACTCGATTTATTATTATTCTGCAACAAGATTGTTTATTTTGTTTTTTAAGTCCTTATGAATTACAGTAATTATTGAGCACACTGAAAAACAATGATTACATTGCGTGCATAATAAATCATCAACAACAATTCTTTTATTTTCAATTCTAATCGCATTAAATTCACAACTCCTGACACACAATCCGCATTTTATACAACCAGTTGCTCTAAAAACTGTAGAAGCAAAATCATTTATTGTATTCCTGATATATTGTTGTGTAATTTCTTTTTGTTTTTTATAATTTATTCTAAAGGTACCATCTGAATATAAAATGATAGTATGTTTCTTATTAGATGCGAGAATGAAATTATTTTTTTTGTTTGTTTGAACTTCTCCTAATATTGGAAAAAAAGATTGAATTTCTTCTAGATTAATTCTTTCAGAAAAAGAACCTATGACACTTAATGGTTGTGTTACACAGTCACTGTTCTCTTCTTGTAATGAAACAAGATCTATTTCATTTTCTGTTTTTTCTAGGGCGTTTAGGTTGAGAGATAATACATTAGCAATTTTTTTAGGTATTTTTTTAAATCTCCACAGACCATAGTCCCAATAAGATTTTGGCAAATTCCTCCTTCTACTCCATTTTTTTATTTCTTCTTTCAGTTTCTCATATTGTTTTTTGTGTTTCTTTCGTAGAAGCCGAAATTGTGCCATATCCGTCGATGGACACACCCAGCACCCTATTCTTTCATACCCCTCTTCGTACAATTTATTGTAAGGTAGTTTCCTCCATTTAATATACATCCATATCATGAGTGCTGTCCAATTCTGTATTGGTGAAACGTTAATCTGATTGGGGACATACTGGTTTTGCCAAGTGTCAGATACGGCTCTTCTAAAAGATTCATATCTTCTTTGACCAACAAAGCTAATACATTTAGTGTCCGGAAAAGTTTGTGAAATAGCTTTCTGGATAGGAGCGAGCTTGGCAAACTTACAACAATAACGAAAATCTCTTCCTGGGGGACCAAATTTGTGGAAAGCTTCCCAAAAAAGTTCTTCAGGAACGCTTTCAACAATAAGCCTATCTTTGAACCCAAGTTGTTTACTAATACGATGAACATAGTCAACAGTCTCAGGAAATTCAATGCCTGTATCAACAAATAGAACCTGAAAATCCTCGTCAGGAAGAGCTCGACGAACAAGTTCTAGAAGAACTAGACTATCTTTTCCACCACTAAAAGAAACTAGAACAGGTAGTTGTAGATCCTCTTTAGTTTTTTGAATTTGAGCTATTGCTTCCCTCTCTAATTTCAGAAGCTCGTGTTCATTCCAATGGATAATCTCTTCCCAAGAGTGTCTTATTGTTATGGGGTAAACCTGTCTATCAGCAGCACGATAATTTTTAGCATAAACCCCCCTTTCCATTTGAGCTCTTTCGGATTCATTTATACGTGCAATTCCTCCTGCAATAATATTATCTTCGGAATCAATAACAACAATGTAATCGCCTATCTTAATATTAGGATCAGCTTGAATAACACCAGGTATGAGTATGTTAGCTCCCTTAGCAATTTTTTCTATAGCTCCAGAACCAACCCTTACCCACCTCTTTGAAAACTTTCCACTCAATAGAGAAAGACCATTGGAATTTAGTTTAATAACCCACTCATTAGAAAGTAAATCATATCTACGAGTACCGATACTAATACCATTGATAATAATTTCATCCATCTGATCTTCTGAACCAATGTGATTGAGAAAAACAACGTCATCTTTATGTATTATTTTTGAATTATTTCCGAAGTTATTAGTTATTAAATTTTGGATTTCCAACAACTCAAATTCTGTAGCAGGTCTGACATCAAAAGGAGGTGTCAGTTGAACTTGTTGAGACTCTATGCCACAAATAGGGCAAACCTTTGAGACGATAATTGGAAAGTTACAGTTATAACAAAAGAAGAAAGTATTAGGTCCAAGGATAGGAATATTTTTCTTTTTTCTTTTTGATGAGATATGAACACCCCATTAATTTTCTCTTAGCAATCTCATCAGTGCTCTGGGAATTTGTTTGTAACTAGAAACTTCAGCAAATTTTCCCCTACCCAATCTTGCTAGATCTTTACAAACTCTTCTCCCCCAATCTTGCTTACTTGGTAAAGATATAACGTGGAGACGTGGAAAATATTTAAGATATGGACGAGGATCTCCACCTCTATTAAAAGCTCCATCAGTAATAATAACACCAAATTTGTGTTTTTTCTTAATTTTTTCTAGTTCAAGTCCACCATATTTCAAACCTTCAGCTATATTAGTATAACCAGCACTCTCACTTTCAAGAATTCTATTAACTAGTTCATTGGTTTTAACTTTCTCTTTAATGTGCTTAATGACATAAGCTTTAGTATTAAAAACTACCACACTAAAATTATCGCGTTCTAGATTGTATGCCATCACTGCAACAGTTAAAGCTGCTGTTGTGAACCTTTCACCGTATAAAGAACCAGATGTATCAAACATAAGAACTGCAGTTTTTGTTCTTTCTTTTCTTTCCAAACTGACTATATCTTCTGTGTTGAGAACCCTACTGCGGTTTTGTAAATACCTCTCTAATGTCTCGTCAATGTCAAATTCATCTAAACCTATTTCATACTCGGTTTGTTCAAAAACCTCTCCTCTTATCCCTTGACTTGTGATACCAAAAGCTGTAGATAAAATAACTTGTCTGGCTAATCGACGAAAAACAGGTTTCATTCTATCATCTAAAGCCGTTCTAAGCATAAAAAACAGTTCAGGAGCGCTACTATCGCCTTTAGAAGCTCTTCTAGCAATTAATGTATACCCTTTTTTAGAATTAAGAGCTTCAGCAACAGCAAATTTATTTGAAATAGCTAATCCTTGAATAGCAGGCATGTTGTCGACATCTATAGCTAGTTCTGTTTGTTTTTTAATCTCATAATAGCTCATTCCCTCAGATAAACTAGAGTATATTGAAGGATTTCTTTTTCCTGAGACTATTTCAGCTTCTAGTAACCTGTTTTTGTCCATCTTTCCTCGAAAGACATATGGTTTTTGGAAATCTTCTTTATACAGGTCTCCTCTCCCTTCTTCTAGAAAAAATCCATATCTTTGAATGTTGTTGTTACTATGTTTTTTATAACATCTTCAATTAAACTTTCTACGCCATCTTCTAATTCAACTTTGGTTGCTAAAGCCATGATTGAGCTGTCAATCCATGATTCTATTTCGTTAGCTTCTAGAAAACGGATTATGGAGGCTAAATCTATTGCACCTCTAATAGAAGAACCTCTTCTTAAATCAGGCCAATCTCTTGTTTGCCTAATGATCTTAACAGCCATTTTGACTATTTTTTCATCTTTAATACCTGTTCTAACACGGACAATGTTTTGTTCTTCTTCTTCAGGTTGATATTCTAATCTTATCCAAACGAATCTGTCTCTCAATGCTTCACTTAATGGTGTTGTTGCTACAAGCTCCGCAGGATTCATTGCACTTATTATGAAGAATCCTTCTTTTGCTTTAACATCACCCAATTTAGGAATTATAATAGTTCCTTCATCCATTGCACCTAGAAGAACATTTTGTGTTCCTTCAGGCATACGATTTAACTCGTTTAAAAATAAAATTGATCCTCTTTGCATAGCTTTAGTTAAGGGACCTGTTACAAAGGAATCCCAATCATAACCTTTTTCTATAACCATAGGGGGATCAAAATGACCAACTAGTTTTGAAGAGCTATATCTTTCATCACCATCTACTCTTTCGAGGTCTTGTGTGAAGTATGAAGCCATTGCATGTGCTAGGGTAGTTTTTCCTACTCCCACATCTCCTTCCAAAAGAATATGTCTATCAGCTAATTTTGCTGCTAAACATTTTCTTAATTCGTCAGTTCTTCCAACAATATTAAACTGTACTTGAATTTCTTCAATCATTTCGTTTATTGTTTTATTTTGCATTACTACGTCGTTCATTGGTGCCTCTTTCCTAATTAAATTTCTTTATGCGACTTTTCTAACAATAATTCTATCTTTCCGAGTCTTAAATACTTTTAGATATTTGTACTTCAGTAATTTTGAATCTTGCATTTTAGTTAGTATATACTTTAAAATATTTTCATTCGTCTATTTTTTAGAAAGTTGTGAAAGATAAACCTAATTTTTCCTAAAAGCTATTAAAATGGCAGAATTAATGTTTTTACTATATTCTAGCTTTTTCTGATGAGAGTTTACTTTTGATGTGCGATGTTCACTAACAACTTGAATGTTTCCTTTATCATGAAAAATCTCTTTTAATCGACTTACAATTTCTTCTCTTATTGTCCCCCCACTATCACCGATTTTAATTTCAAACTTTGTAGTTTCGACATTGAAGAAAACTGCAATTGTTTCTTTCACAACATCAACTGCAGTAAAAAACTCACCTGTAGCTAAAATTCTTTTTTCATCAACAATTACGGCAAAACCTATTGTTTTACCTGGATCAATTCCAACAGTAACTTCTTTAAATGATTCTTTGTTATTCACCAATAAAATAATGTTAGAGTAAAGATAGTAAGAATTGAACGCTTTTGGTACAAACACAATTTTATTTTTAAAATATTTTTTTTCTATTTCTGTGGTTATAATCAATTTAGTTTTATCAGGTATTTGTTCATTAGGTAAAATGTGATTAGTTTTAATATTTTTAATATTAGCTAAGATTTCATTAAGTTTATACAAAAACCTAAAATTGTTGGTCGCAATTGTTACGTAAATCACATTTGAACAGAGAATTAAAATTAAAAAAGTTTGGTATAGAAGAATCTAAAAGCAATGCTAATAAATTACTATTAAGAAATCGAGTTAAAATAGAGATTTCAGCATAATAAATAAAACAATAATTGGTGAATCAAATCAATCAAAATGAGAAGCTTTCAGTAAATATCCAAGAATATTTTGACAGTATAAACAAAGATTTGGGCAAGATTTATTCGAAAGCTAAAGAAGCGAGAAAAAAAGGTTTAGATCCATCTTTAGATGTAGAGATACCTATAGCTAAGGATATAGCTGATCGTGTAGAAGGATTGATAGGTCCCAAAGGGATAGGAGAGAAAATTCGCAAGTATGAAAAAGCAAACTTATCAAGAGAAAGAGTAGCCTTCAAGATAGCCGAGGATATTTGTGAAGATGCTAAATCTGTTGATATTAAAGAAAAGGAAATGATAGCAGAACAAGCATTACGAACTTCGCTTGCTGTTATAACTGAAAGCATAACTGCTGCACCTTTAGAAGGAATTGCAAAAGTGAAAATTAAACGTAATGAAGATGGTTCAAATTATTTTGCAGTTTATTACGCTGGTCCTATTCGTTCAGCTGGAGGAACAGCAGCAGGGATTAGTATTTTATTAGCGGATTTTATTCGTAAAAAATTAGGATTAGGTAAATTTCAACCAACACAGAGAGAAGTTGAACGATATTTAGAAGAAATTGAATTGTATAATAGAGTTAGTCACTTACAACTTCCTACTAGTAAAGATGAACAAAGATTCGCAGCTCAACAGCTCCCCATAGAAATAACTGGAGAACCAACAGATAAAGTTGAAGTAACAGGAAACCGCGATTTAAAAAGAGTTGAAACAAATAGACTACGTGGTGGAGCATGTTTAGTTTTCAATGATGGTCTCATAGGAAGATCAAAGAAATTACATAGTCGAATCGCAGAGCTTGGATTAGAAGAATGGAATTGGCTTGATGCTCTAATTAATATTCACGTTAAAGAAGGAACTTTCGTTGATGAGGGAGTTACTGATAAATATGATGTGGATGAAGGGGATGAAGTAGAAACAGAAGAATTTTCAGATGCTGAGGAAGAAGTTGTTTCTGATGTGGGATATATAAAAGATGTAATAGGAGGAAGACCTGTGTTTGCACACCCGTCAGAGAAAGGAGGTTTTAGAATTCGATATGGACGTTCAAGAACAACAGGTCTTGCTAGTATGGGGGTACATCCTGCTTTAATGGGGGTTGTTGATGATTTCTTAGCTTGTGGTACTCACGTAAGAACAGAAAGACCTGGAAAAGGTGCAATTGTCATGCCCGTAGACACAATTCATCCTCCAATTGTGAAGTTAAAAAATGGGGATGTAATCAAGGTTCAGAGCTATAAGGAAGCTTGTGAAGTTAGAAAGGACATTGAAGAAATAATCTTTCTTGGAGATATGTTGTATGGGGCAGGAGAATTTAATCAAAACAACTACAATTTAGTTCCCTCAGGATACTGCGAAGAATGGTGGAGCCAAGAGTTAGAAGAATCCCTTATGGATATCCCTGATTCTAAAAGGAATAGTTTGACTAAATCACTTGAGAAAACAATTTCAAGTATTTTGAAAAATCCTTTTCATAATATTCCAGAACCAGATATAGCTATTGAATTATCACAGATATTAGATATACCTTTACATCCTGAATATACATATCATTGGAGTAACATTTCTTTAGAAGATTTTTCACTATCAAGGAAATACGTCAATGAAAATATGGATGTTCAAAATCAACAACTTAGAATACCTAATGAGGATAAAATAAAACAAATTCTTGAAAATCTATGTGTTCCTCATAAGATTATTGATGGTTTTATAACTCTTGAAAATCATAGTTTTCCACTTCTACTTTCACTAGG
>JBHLQZ010000040.1:0-9491 GCA_048883065.1 Candidatus Thorarchaeota archaeon
ATGATATACAAGCAGTAAAAGGCTTAGATGTTATATCTTCTTCTCATTCTGATTATCTAATAGATGAATCAAAGTTAGCAGGGGGGTCAGCAAATTGGTTATTCTTTCCAGAAAAGGAAGCAGATGTAATTGCAATTGTTAACAAAATGCGTGAAGAAAATACTTCAATAACAATTTCAGGAGGAAGAACAGGAATAGTTGGTAGTGCAGTACCATTCAATGGAGCTGTTGTTTCTACTGACCAAATGACTAAGATTCTTGGATTAGACTACGATGAAGAAGTTCAGAAATATTATGTTAGAGTTCAACCTGGAATTACATTAGAAAAATTAGATGATGTACTTAAGCATAAAGAGTTTAATGAAGCGCACAATCTCTCAAAAGATAAGGATTGGGTAGCTGAATTTAAGAGAGACAAAAGTTCTTATCTTTTTCCTGTAGATCCCACAGAAATGACTGCAGCAGTTGGAGGTTCTATAGCAGCAAATGCTTCAGGAGCTCGTTCGTTCAAATATGGGGCGATGAGACCTTGGATTAGACGATTAAGAATTGTTATAGATACAGGAGAAATTCTAGAAATTTTGAGAGGACAATACAAGGAAGAAAATGGTAAATTTTTAATAAAAAAATCAAATCAAGAAATTGAAATTAAGATCCCTACCTATCAAATGCCTAAAGCAAAAAACGCTGCTGGTTTATGGGCAGAGAAAGGAATGGATTTAATAGATCTTTTTATAGGCTCAGAGGGTATATTTGGGATGATTACTGAAGTAGATTTATGGATAACTAAAAGAATGGAAGGTCTTCCTAATGTTATGTTTTTTCAGTCAGAAGAAGATTCAATCAGTTTTGTTGAGAAACTTCGAGAGGATAAAGAACTAGCTGCTGAGTATATGGAGTTTTTTGATGAAAACTCCTTTGAATTATTAAAGAGTAAAAAGGACACTAATCCTGCCTTAGCAAATTTAGCTACAATACCAGCAGATGCTAAAACAGCAATTTTCTTTGAAATACCTTACACAGAAGATAAACTTGAAGAAATCATAGTGAAACTAGATGAAATGGCTATTGATTGCAATTCCTCTATAGATTCGTGTTGGTCAGCTTTTGATGAAGTTGAGAAAGAGAATTTTAAAGCTATGCGCCATGCTGTGCCTGAAATTGTAAACAGCATAATTGCAAGAAGAAAAAACGAACATCCGGGAATACACAAACTAGGTACTGATATGTCTGTTGAACATAATCATTTTAGAGAAATGATGAAAATTTATCATGAATTAGTTAAAGAAAATAACCTTGAGTATGTCATGTGGGGGCACATAGGTGATTCACACATACATGTAAACATCTTGCCTAGAAACATGGAAGAATTAGAATTAGGTAAAAAACTTTACAAAAAATTTGCAGAAAAAGCAGTTGAGTTTGGTGGATCTGTATCTGCAGAACATGGTATTGGAAAAATTAAAACCGAATACCTTGTTGTTATGTACGGAGAAGAAGGAGTAAATCAAATGCGTACTATAAAGCAAGCTTTGGATCCCCAAATGTTGTTTAATAAAGGTAATATGTTTGTTGTGGAGTAAACAACACATTCTTTTTACTCCAAACTTCTTTTAGTTGAAAATTACAAAGATAATACAATAAGAATCAGCGCTTAATTCGTTCTCATGTTCATGGACGTTTATTTTACTGTCTGCGATAGCATTCTCGCGATATGAGAAAAGTTTATAAAGGTATGAGAGAATCAAAAGTGTATGTCAGCTTATGAACTGAAAAATTTTCAGAAGGGTTTCGAGGAAGACCAAGCAAAAGTCGGCGTTAAAGTTGCTAGTAAATGGATTTTTGCTCATCAAACTCCCACTGAAAGGTTGAAAGAAGTATATAGTCAACCTGATTTCGATCCTGAGACTAGACATTATTGCTTCAAAGGAAAAGAGATGGTCGGTTTCCTTACTACTCGTGTATTAGAGGAAGAAGAAGGCAAACCAAAGAAAGCAAGTTTAGTATTTCCTTCAGTTTTACCTGGACATGAAGAAGCAACAGATTTGCTTTATGAGAAAGCAATAGAGACTCTAAAAAATAAGGGAGTAGAAGTAGTTGAAACCTATGCTTCTGCTCTATGTGGAAACCAAGTAGACTTGGCAAACAAATATGGTTTCAAATATGTAAAAGATGTTGATAACTTACTTTTCACACTTAAAGTAAGCAACATAGATGAAAAAGAAGACACAAGTAAAATTAGAAAGTTCGATAAAGAAAAAGACTTAGAAGCTTGGATTGAATTAGTTAAGAAATATGATGAAGCTGATGATGAAAGAATCAAAAGAATAGTAGAAGAACTTGGTGAGGAAGAAAACAGTATCGCTCATTTAGTTATTGAGGAAGACGGGAAAATTGTAGGTACTACTCTAGTCTGGAGAAATCCAATAAACACCAGCTCTGCTAATCTAGCTCATACATATTTTACTGATGTCAAATATCTAAGACAACTGACAGCAAAAGCTGCAAAAATCGCGAAAAAGGAGAATATAGATTATTATCTTATCTGGCTTTTCGGAAAACGTCTTTCTCTAAGAAAAGAATTCGAACAATTAAATGTAAATTACGCTCAACCAAGTACATCCTTGTTTGAGAAAAAAATCTAGTTACGATCAGCCTAAGAGCTGGTAAATGCTGAGATTCTTCTTAAAGAGACCCAAGGGAGGGAGCTGATCACCTTTTTATTCAAGTGCTTCCTCTTTTTTTTCTTCATTATTTATTAATTCTTCATATTCTTTTACTTTCTTTTCTTCACTTGTTCCTTCTAGAACGAGAACATATTCTAAGCATCCTCTTGCTCTTTCTCGCCTTTGTATCATGTCATCCACGTTAGTGGTAATATCTAAATGAATTACCACATCAGCAGCATCAAGATTTAGACCTCTACCTCCAAGAGGTGTGAATACTAAAACATTTACGTTTCCTTCCTCAAATTCCTTGAGAGCTATACGTCTCATATCTTCGGTAGCTTTTCCAGATAGATACTTAACGTCTGGATATTTGAGAACTTGCAATAATCTATAGAGTTGTTCACCCAAAGCCAAATATCTTGTAAAAAGAAGTATTTGAGCTCCTCTAATCAAATGCTCGTGAATCAAATCTAGAGCTGTACTAACTTTGGGTTGTACTAAACCTCTTGTAGTTTTTTCTTCTGGTTCATCATATCTTGGTAGATCTACTCGATATGATATCATCTCTTTACTTGCTTCTATGATGACCTTAAAAAGCTCTTTATTTTCTTCGTCTTCAATATATTTTAGAAATTCACCTGGTGTTGATTCCAATAATAATAATCTAGAATGAGTTAGTTTAAACAAACGTAAAAAAGCAGTAGTTAGTTCTTCCTTGGTCTCTCTATCTTTTATTGTATATTTACTGATTTTGAATGGATATTCCTTAGGTTCAGATTGCAATTTTTCTAGAATTCCTCCATATGAAAGTTTGATGATTTCTAATCTTGAAAGCTTTGAATCTAGATTTTTCTGAATGGTTTCAATAGGTATTGTTATCTGTGTTGAAATCAATTGGTCAATTTTTATATAATCCTCACGTTTAATTTTCTGAACTTTGGTTATAGTCTCATAAGGAGATAGATCTAGTCTTTGCATGAGTTTTGTTGTGTCCTTCCCAAGAAGTTTAGTTATTGCATTAACTTTTTGCTTATCTCGAGTCCCTGTCAAAGCTAGAATTGGGAATTTGATTCCTTTTTCCCTAATTTTAAAGATTGCATCAAAGTACTTACTCAAACGAAAACCAGACATATCTCTAGCAAGAATGTCTGTTGCTTCGTCAATGACATACATGTTTATGTTTTCTAGAATGTTTATTCTCAATTTACTCTTTATTTCAATATAATCATTCATCAATGAAGTTATAGGAGAAAAAATAACTGTTGAAGCTTCATACATCTTACTCTTTTGACGTAAACTTAATCCTTTACCTGTAGGGTCATACAAATAACCTACCTTCTCTATGAAACCGAATTTTTTAGCCATTTCTAAAGCTTGACGACATCTTAATCCCGCTGCTTCTCTAGCAGATGTAAAAACAAATTTAGCTGAAGGATTTTCATTTTTTATTGTTAGAAAAGTTAGAAGAGTGATTATTGTTTTGCCAGTACCATAAGGATAGTTCAACAAAATTGAGCTTTCAGGATAGTTTTCTATAATCTCTTTCACTGCTGCTAATTGATAATCTCTTTTTTCTATTTCTAATCCATCTAACTGCTTTTGAAAATCAGAAGGTAGGTTCATTGTGTTCAAATCAAATGCTTTTGAGACCTTTTACTTATTTTTTTGTTTTTAAGTTTTATTAAAAAAGAAAAAATGAAATGAAAAGAAATTATTTTTTCTTATCTTTTTCTTTTTGTATTTCATCTTTGATTTTTTTGGCTATCTCTCGGAATGGAGCTGGGATCTTATCAAAATCGAATTCTTCTCCTATCTTAAACTCCATCTTATCGCCTTCTTTCGAAGTAAATTCAAGTTTTTTCTCTTCTTCTTTTTTCTTCTTTCCTTTCCCAATTGCTCCTAGCGCCATGGCAATGATAAAGAGTATGAATGTTGCAGTGAAGGTCATAAGACTAAGTAAAATTATAGTTGTTTTTTCATTCACAAGAGTAGGTGTAGTTCCCCATGTTACTATACCCCAAATAGCAAAAGTAAACCATGCACCAAAACATGCAAAGATTAATAGTCGAAAGAAAGATTTTCCTATTTTACCCATAGTATATCACTTCGTAATGATTTTCTTGCTTAATTCTTTTTTAAGCTGAAAATTGTTTGTAGGATTTGTTTTACTTGTTACTTTAAAACTTTTTGTAGATAATTGCTACATTAATCCAGATTCTTTCTTAAACCATTCAACAGTTTTCTTGAATGCTTCTTCTTTAGAGACTATTGGTTTATATCCAAAATCTCTTTCAGCTTTATCACTTATAAACGTATGATCTAGACAAGTTTGAATAACTGAAAAGCGGTTAAAATTAGATTTAGGTGCAAATTTTTCTGCAAACCATGCAAGAAGGTATGCTAATCTAAATGGAATAGATTTTGTTGGAATAGGCAACTTCAGTTCTTTTAGGAATGGTTCCATAAAAGTAAATAAATTCTCAGCTGGTTGATGATCAGCAATGAAGTAACTCTCTCCAGCAACATGAGATTCAGGATAAAGGTGTTTTGCAGCTAAGATATGAGCATAAGCTGCATTCTCTGAATATACGTGACTGAATTTAGCTGAACCATCTCCCAATTTTATTTTGTTCCCTTTTTTTGCCATATTTACTATATTCGCAATATGGTATTTGTCACCTGGTCCATACATCCCAACAGGACGAAGTGAGGTTGTTTGTAATCCATTAGTTTTGTTAGCTTTAATTACAGCTTTTTCGCCTAATATTTTTGAACTTGAATAATGATCTCTTGGCATTTTTTCAGGATATGGAGTAGTTTCATCAATATAAACAAGAGGTTTCTTATCATCACTACAAACAACATCCATGGTACTTGTGTAAACTAATCTTGGAATACCAAGTTTAACGCATGTGTCAATAACATTTTGATTCCCATAGACATTAACATCATAGTAAATTTGTTTTGGTAATTTTGGATCCCATATGGCTGCAGCTGTTTGAAAAACTGTATCTATCCCCTCACATGCTCTTTGAACATCTTCAATGTTCCTAATATCACCTACAATCGATTCTACTCCTTCCTTTTCTACTTTTTCAAGATCTAAGACTCTAACAAAATATCCTTCATCAAGCAATTGTGATATAATAGCTCGTCCTAGAAGTCCTGCACCTCCAATCACAAGGCACTTACCTAAATCATTTAGAATTTCTTTTTTTTGACTTATTTTTTTCTGCATACAAAATCCTTTACCATTTGATAGTAATAACTTGTTCAGGGCACTTTTCCACACATTTCATACAATGATTACAAAGAGATGGATATAATGGAGTGATTCTCCAAATTTGAGGATCATAAGGATCATCCTCATCGTAAAAATCTAATGACTGATGCAGAAGGAATAAAGCGGGATCACAAACTTTCATACAGATAGCACAATCTCGTGGATCTATCTTATTTCCATCACCGCATATAGAATAATCTATTTTTATTTTTGTTTTTCCCAATTAATCCCAACCCTTAATAATTTCCTGCAATTTCTGGAATCTCTTCTCTCGGAACTAATTCTAGTGCATCATGTTTGCAAGCAAACGTACAATTTCCGCAGCCCCAACAAACAGTTTGATCGATTTCAGCTCTTTTAGTGAATTCATTGAAACTAATTGCTCCAAATGAACACATTGGAATACATCTTTTACATCCTTGGCAATTATCAGGAATATTCCTAACAACATATTCGGCTTTAAAGATAGAATTTATTCCAAAATCAATCCTAGGTCTGAATCCAGCACACATGGGTGTTTTACATGCGCATAGATTATTGATATAAGGATAAGCACCATACCATATAGTACCAATATAACCTTTTTTCATGAATCCTGTAAACTTCTCAATTGCTTCCTCTTTTGTTATTCTAAAATCATCTTCTTCAGGGATAAATCTAGGTAATTTATCAATAATTTCAGACATTATACCAAAATTAATACAACATGCTTCCTTCTCACCTTTATGCATGAAACGGCACATACAATATTTCAATATTATACTATCTTCATCAACACAATTCTCTAAAATTGCAATAGCATCTTTCAGTGGAACGACTTGTCCTATGTGTCCCTCTGCTTTGAAAGGATTTCTGGAAGGTTTTTGTGTGTGAAGCATTTTTTCTGCAAAATTTTTTACTATCCTTCCAATAATTGGCATTTGAATTTTATATCCTAATCCTTCAGCACTGAAGCCTGCAAGTTTTCTGACTTGCATTGCTTCAAATGTTTTATATTGTTCAAGCAAGAAATCCTTCAAATCCAATTCTTCTGCTAGTTCTTTAGAGTAGTTTCTTGCATTAAAATACCACTTCCCAGCTGTACCATGTTCAAGGCAATGATCACACATTCAATATCATCCAACATCTAATAATAATCAATCTAGTTTTGTTTGAAATACCAAGTCTATTTAAAATTTGAGTGTGCAACTTCTCCTAAAAGCAAAAAATGTAATTATGTTTATTTAGAAATAATTAAGCTTAATTATTTCAGTTCGATTATCATTTTTCTTGTTCCTTAACAGGAAGAACAATAGCTTCTTTTTCTCTTCTCTTTGGTTCAAGTTTTTCGTATCCATATTCTTCTAACATAAAACTCCAGTTTTCATTTACTCTGGTTATTATTTCATTTGAAATTGTATGCTTGTTTACTTGAAAATCGGTTTGAGCATCTGCATATTTTTGAAAGTTTTCTTTGTATTTTTCAAAATTATCTAGTTTTAGTTCAGAATAAATTTTTTCAACAGTCTGCATTGGTTCTTTTATAAAATCTTCATATCGGACATCTATGATATTACCTTCTGGTATTAGTTGACGATCTTGATGTAATTTATGATACATTTCTCGATAATTAGCTAAAAGACCTGTTTGAATTTCTTCATCATTCCAAGTCTGAAGAGTATAAATTGATAAAACTGATTTATACCATTTCAAGGAAGAAGCCCAAACCTCATATGGGTTTCTATATATATGAATGAATTTTGCATTTGGAAACATCTCTAATAATGCGGGAATTCGATATGTGTTTGCTGGATTTTTAAAGTAAATCATTTTTCCTTTGTACTTCAATGTCATTTTCTTAACAAAAAAGAGATATTTCTTTTTCCATTTTTTAAGGTCTTTAGGAGGACATTCGTCAAAAGAGTTGTATCTTGAATATAATTCAAAATTTCGTGGAAAAACAATACCGTTAAAATATGCATATTTAGATGCTGCTCCTATAGAATATTCTTCTTCAGTTGGTTCAGTGCTAAATAATAACACGTTATCCATTGGTCTTTTTTCAGGTAAAGATACATCAAGTATCCATTTAGCTAATTTTGGGAATGCGATGAAAAAAAGAGGTGCATAAGCTTCAATATTGGAAACGTATCCTATACTTCTATCGCGGGATAGTAAGGAGATTAGGTAAGTTGAACCTGTTCTATAATGACCTATTATAAACAATGGATCTGTTTGTATTTCTGTTCTTTTTATCTTTCTAGTATAAAGAATTCTTTCAATAATTCTTAGAGGAGTAAGAGCAAAACTTACAGTTAGTGCATATAAAAATCTAAGCCAATATTTTGGGTGCATTCTAAATCTGTTTTGAATTAATACTCTTAGAATATTTGTAAGTGAGTAACCTGCTAATGGTTCTTCGTGAACTATTAACCAATCTCTTTTTTTCATTATTTTCATCTAATATACTTGTTAATTCTTATCTCCCCTAGTATAACATGGTTATTTATTAAATATTAGATGCAACAGAACAACATTAAGTAAGCTCAAAAATGTGAAATTACAATTCTAAAATCTTTTAATTACTTTGTTGTACTCAAACCAAAATCATACAAAACCTCTCTTAATAAAACAAGTTCAGTCTTATATTTTAGTGCGATATTCGCTATTTTCATACCTTTTAGCCGAGATAAAATTATGTCAGATAGGTTTTCAATTTCACTCGTTTTGTTCCTTACTGCAGTAACATTGACTCCACAGTTTCTTATAAGCTTGTTTAGTTGTTTTCTAGTAATATTGAGAAAAGATGCTATGGATTCATTATCATATCCTTTATTTTTCATCTGTATATATCTAGCTATTGACATAGTTTCTCTGTCTTTTTTGTTAAGGATAAGTCCTTTGTCTTCTAGAACTTTTCTAACTGTATAGTATGTTAATCCTAAATCCTTTGCTATTTCGTGTTTTGTTTTTCCTTGCTTGAATAATTCACTTATGTCATCATGTTTCAGTTTATGGTAATCAGCAATGGTTCGAGTTTCTATTTCATTTTCTCTTAGAACTTTAGAAATGGTGTGTCTGTTTATTTCTAATGCTTCGGCTATCTCATATGTAGAGAGACCTTCGTCATACATCTCAATAATCAAAGCATCTCGCTCAGACAAAGGTCTATAATCAGTGAATCCAGGATATATTATACCATCTAATGTTGCCTCATCACTATGATTTTCCCTTGTGTCCATTATTAACGCGACCTTTGTCTTTAATCAGCACAAAGCAATAGTACTTTCTGCTTTATATGAAAGCACAGACCATTAAAAGTTTTTTTGAGCTAACCAAGTGTCTTTTTTGATTTAAAATTATATAAAAATTTATTTTTTTGAAAATATCAACTACAAAAAACTATTAATCTTGGATGAAGGATGAGAAAATAAGGTATCTAGAACAAGGAAGTAATTTCATGAGACTAAATGTAGATGAAGAAAAATTCTATTTTGAATATAAACCTAAATACAAAATATTTCATGAATTGATGTCAAAGCGAATGAGGAATGTCCTTC
>JBHLQZ010000041.1:0-9455 GCA_048883065.1 Candidatus Thorarchaeota archaeon
ACAGGGATAGGTGGAGATTGTTTTTGTCTTTACTATGATAATAAAACAAAAACAGTATCAGGCATCAATGCAAGTGGTAGAGCTCCTGAAGAGCTGAATATTGAACTATTAACAGAATTAGGGATCATTGAATCATTACCACCACGCAGTATTCACACTATCACTGTTCCTGGAGCAGCTGCTGGTTGGGTTGATACTGTTAAAAAATTTGGTTCTCTATCTTTGGAAGAAATACTTATGCCTGCAATAGAATTAGCTGAAGAGGGATTCCCAGTAGCCCCATTCACTGCACGAGCTTGGTCGAGAAGCGTTTCATTGATTAAAAAAGGTCCATATGGAGAAGAAATGCTGCTGAATGGTGAAGCTCCAAAAGAAGGTGAAATAATGAAAAATCCTACTCTTGCACAAACTTTTAGAACTCTTGCAGAACAGGGAAAAGCTGGATTTTATGAAGGGAGGATTGCTAACGCCATAGTAGATCTTATTCAATCTTTGGGAGGAAAAATAACACTAGATGATTTAAAAAATCATTACAATACATTTGATGATCCAATTTCAACTAATTATAAAGGAATCGACATACATGAAATACCTCCAAATGGTCAAGGAATTACAGCATTAATTGCTTTGAACATTCTTGAAGAGTTTAATATTGAAAATATGGAACATTCTTCTGTTAATCACCTTCATACAATGATTGAAACTATGAGAATAGCTTTTGCTGACACTCGATGGTATGTGGCAGATCCAGATGTAGTTCATGTTCCAATAGAAGAATTGATTTCAAAGGAGTATGCAGCGGATCGTAGAAAACTAATTGATTCAACAAAAGCAACAATAGATGTGCAAAAGGGTTCTCCTACATCTAGCTCTAATACAGTTTATTTCTCAGTCGCAGATGGTGAAGGTAATGCTTGTAGTTTTATTAATTCAAACTATATGGGATTCGGAACAGGATTAATACCTAAAGGATGTGGTTTTACTCTTCAAAATAGAGGAGCAAACTTTTCGTTAAATTCTAATCATCCTAATTGTTTAGCACCTAAAAAAAGACCGTATCATACAATTATACCAGGTATGGCAACAAAAAACAAAGAACTTTATGCAAGTTTTGGAGTAATGGGTGGTTTTAATCAACCTCAAGGACATGTGCAAGTCTTATTGAATATGATTGATTTTAATATGAATCCTCAAGAAGCATTGAATAGACCTCGGTTCAGCATTATTGATGGCACAAGTGGAGGTGAGGTTGCTTTAGAAGAAGGAATAAAGGATTCAGTTATGAATACTTTGCGTCAAATGGGTCACACAATAATCCCTACATCTGGTCTAGCAAGATCTAGATTTGGTCGAGGTCAGATTATTACTCGAAATCCTGAAAATGGCGTTCTTTGTGGAGGAACAAGCCCCCGAGCTGACGGAATAGTAATAGGGTGGTAATTCTCTGAAAAATTGAATCTAATTCGCAAATACTAATGACTTGACAACTACAGGCACAACTTGTCCTCCTGCTTTTGGTTTATCAATATCGATAAAATCACCTTCTTGAACAATAATTTCATCTATAGAGATTATGTTCTTCTTTGCATTGGTTTCTCTTTTCATCACATTTCCTACTGAATTCCCCACATCTCGATCAAAAACCATTATGATGGGTTTCTCTTTGTTAATGGTGTTTGGTATTGCACTAACTACTCCTTTTGCAAATGTTGTTAATCCTGCATAAGAACCACCAATAGCTCCTTTGAAAGAAAGGGCAACAATAGCTTCCCCTTCATCAACATCAAAAAGGCTAAAATTCTTAATTATTGCTTTTTTAATGTTTTCTTCAGTTATTTCTCTACTGTTGATTTTTGGTTCTAGGACAGGGATGTTATAGATAGGTAAAACATCTTCATCAGAGATATGAGTTGTTACTCCTGAAACTTGGAGAGTATATTGACCTGCCCCAATCACAGTTGCACGTATTAGTTCCTTGGGTTCATGTATTGTGAGTTTTCTTTCATATATAATTCTTCTAATTTCTTCACCAAGATGTTTACCTAAATCTCCATACTCTAGATCAGTTTTGTTGTAAATATATTCAGCAACTCCCCCAGAAAAAATAAATTCGTCTATATCTTTTTTGTAGTCTAATTCATTTGTCATTAAGAGCTTTTTTGTAATTTCTGAAACAATTTTTTGGTCTAAAGCTTCAAACAAACTTTCAGCTAGGATCTTTGCAATTTCCTTTTTTTGTTTTTCTGTAATTTCTGATCCATATTGGAAATTTATTCCTAACTTTTCTTCTAAATATCTGATTGGATATTCTATTCTTACAATTTTGTTATTTTCATCAAAAGCTAGTAATCTTCCTCCAACATTGACGCATGCAGCTTCAATTATTTCACCATTCTCTATGATTGCTATATTTGAAGTACCACCTCCAATGTCGATATTGATTACTGTGTTTTGTGAATTCTTTGAATATTGAACAGCTCCAGAACCCATTGCAGCAATAACTGATTCAAAGTTAGGTCCTGCTGCTGCACAAACAAATTTACCTGCTTTATGAGCTAAGGATTTAACTAATTCTTCGGCATTTTCTTTTTTTGCACTCTCACCTGTTATAATAACTGCTCCAGTGTCTATATCATCTATTGACATTTTAGCTTGTATATATTCTTCCTTAAGAAATTCTACAAGTTTTAAGTAATCTATGTTCTGACCATCTATCAAAGGAGTTAAGATAATCTGACCCTTATACAATATTTCTCTCTCTGTTACCTCAAATTTTACTCCTCTAGGAGTATAGATTTTTTCTAATTTAAGTTTAGAAAAAATCAGATGTGATGTTGTTGTACCAACGTCTATTCCACAGCTAGTCAAAGCTAAAGAGTATTCTTCGTTATTATGCATATTTTGAGCCCCGATATGTTAAAACCTTCAAATAATATACACTTAAAGCATTTTGGTTAAATCAATTTTAAACATTTTACATTACTTTGGACAGAAAAGATTTAAAATGCTTATTGTAAAATAAATCGTGTTATTAAAATGAGTACCGATATTGTAAAATCTGGAGACGATGCATTAAGTTCTACAGAATTGGGACCAAGAACCTTTTTTGGAGTTTGGAGAGATTGGGTTTTAGCAGCTTTAAAATACATTTGGAAAAAGTTTCACTCTCCAATGGGTATTTACCTGTTTGCCACTTGGTTAATAAGTGTGATAATAATGGGGATAACAAACACTTTGAGAGGAGGAAGCTTTCTAGAAGGACCATATTACTGGATTTCAGTATTTCTTACATATGGTTTAAATTCTGGACAAGATCCAAGTTTACGCTTTATAGCTAAACCAGTATTAGTATGGTTTTTTGCTCCAATGGTAGTTTTAATGTTAGGCTTCTGTTTGTTCATGCTAGGAGATAGTGGTTACTTTAGAAATGGTTATGATTTAGTTGCAGAGCAGAATTTTGCTCAAAATCACAGATTTTACAGTCTTGAAAATATTTGGGGATCTAATTTACCTTATAAAAATGGAGAACTAGCTTTCCCGAATAATCCCAAATATACATTAGCATATTTATGGATAGTTATAATACCTATTGTTTTAGGGGCTGTTGTTGCAGGAACTTATAATTTTATAGTATTTAAAATGGTTCAAAAAAGACAAAAATACCTTCCAAAACCAAGGACATTCTTAGTTATTATGTTTGTGGCAAGTTTGATTATTGGAATAGAAGTAGCTTTGATGACAGGCAATATATCGCTGGATTTTAGAGAATTTTTCTATTCACTTTTTGTAGATAGAAGATCCAATACTTTCCTAGTTTATGGATTTGAATTTCAGGATTGTTGCGGAGAACAAGGGCAGTATCATCCAATAGGTGTTAGCTTCACATCTTGGTTATTATATTTAGTACCGTTCTGTCTAACTTATGCAATTTTCCTCGTAATTGGAAACTTGGATAACATATGGAAAAATAAAGACTTTCTCTATCGCAGAATTGTTAAAGCTATAGAAGCACGTAGAACTCCAACAATGGATTTTGAGGAAAAAAAGTAGAGACATAGAAAAAAGTCTATTAGAAGTAGTCTGGAATCTTTGAATTTTTCCTTATAAGCTATAAGTGCGTTGAATGTATCAAAAACAGTAAACTTCATAGATGTTTATACTTAGCTTTTGTCGATATTGCATTTTGCATAAAAAGGAGAAAACAGAGATTATGACTAACGCAGAGCTCTCTACTTCGCAACTTACTGTAAATGAAGATAATAATTTACCACTACTAGTAGCTGAAGATATAATAAAAATCTATAAAACTGGCAAAATTGAAACCCAAGCTTTGAGAGGTGTTTCTTTTAAGGTGTATCCTAAAGAAAAATTATTTCTTATTGGTCCTAGTGGTTCAGGAAAAACAACATTAGTAAGTATAATTTCTGGGATAACAAAACCTACTTCAGGAAAAGTTTTTTGGAAATATCTTACAAAGGACATCACAAGATCTTCTTTAGAAGAAATTATCAAAGCAAGAAGAAGATTTGCAGGTGTAGTTTTTCAGGACAGTAAATTATTACATCATTTAACAGTTAAAGAAAATATTGAATTAGCTGGCTATTATGCAAAGATCAAACCTAGTGTAGTTAAAGAACAAACAGAATTTTTGTTAAGATTTTTGGATATTTGGGAGAAAAGAAATAAAAAAGAAAACACACTCTCAGGTGGAGAAAAAAAGAGAGCTGCTATTGCTACAACACTAATCACAAATCCCAAAATCTTAATTGGAGATGAACCTACAGGAGATTTGGATGCTCTAACTTCAGAAAATATACTTAATCTTTTTGATAGGATTAATAAAGAACTAGGGATTGCAATTTGTATAGTCACTCATTCACAACAAGTTGCTTCCAAAGCGGATAGAATTTTAGAATTAAGGGATGGAATAATTATAGGACAACATACTAGTGAGATTCAACTTCGCAAACTAGAAAAGAGTCGATTGTTAGAAATTGACAGACAAAATCGATTAGCTATTCCTTCTAATATAATTCAAGATCTTAACAATCCCAAACATTTTTCTATATTCACGCAAAAAGGTAAAATAATCTTAGAGCCCATATTTGAACCAAGCAGTTTTAAGAATAATAATCAAATAATAACTTGCTCAATGTGTGGTAAAATGGTTACTGATGATTCGAAATTCTGTAACTACTGCGGTTCTGCCATTACAGCTAGAAGTGAAAAGAATGAGTGAAAAAGAGAAGGAATGGCGAAGTAAAGAAATTGAGCATATAGAATTCGTTAAGAAAGAGAAAGAAGAAGAAGAAAAAGAAAGTGATAAGGTCAAGATAAATTGGTCTAGAATTGCGTTTCTTGGATTTATTACTGCATTCGTTTTTTCTGTTGTAGATTTAATAATAATTTTAATATTTCTCTATGGTTTTGACAACGAATTAATTTTTATTTTGTATTTTATGCAATATGTTATTTATGGTGAAGCAGCATTAGTAGTTATTATCGGTGCGTGCCTTGGTAACTTTGGTCAATCAACATTTGTATCTAGTATTAAGCAAAAACTTTTTGGATCAGATCCATTAAGCAAAGAAAGCTTTAGGGAAGCGACTTTCAACTCTTTCACTTATTACTTTGGGGGAGGTTTCCTAGTTTTTCTTGCACTGATATTATGGCAAGTTATGAAATTAATGGTCAATGTTTCATGAGATAATCTAATCATTAGATAAGACAGTCTATTAGAGAGTTTTTATTATTCTAACAATTAGAATGAAAAGCTATAAATGGCGTAAAAAAGGTTTTTAATCCCAATTTAAATTGACAAAAAAAATGATATTATTCTATTAGAATGAAAAATCAATAGTAATCTAATTATTGAAATAATTACCCAAAAAATATATATAGTTGTGTAATCAAGATTTCACTAATTCCGCCTATAAGAAATGCTTTTGGTGGAATATAAAAAGGTGAATAAAAATATGAATAAAAAAGCATTATTAGGCATAAGCCTAGTTGTTTTGTTTAGTTTTTCCATGGTTGCTGGTAATGTACTAGCACAAGACGTTACAATTCAAACAGCCTTTTCGATTAACATACTATCACCCAACACAAGTCCAGCCCGTAACCAATGGTCACTACTAATGGAACAATTACTACCAAAAGTAGGTATTGGAATCTCATTCCATGAATCTACAGGATGGGGTAATATAGGTCCAAGAACATGGTCATATCCATTTTTGGATTATAACTATATTCCAGTATATGAAGATGGAGGTTATGATCTTCTCTTTGTAGGATGGTCATGGGGATTGGATCTTGATCTCACTGGACTTTTTGACACAGCAAGTATCGCCCCAGCTGGTGACAACCACTATCAGTATTCAAGTCAAGCATACGATGATCTTCTAGAAGATTATCTTGCTGAATTAGATCCAACTGAAAGAATCAACATAGCATATGATTTACAAGAGATTCTATACGATGATCTTCCTGCAATTGCTATTATCTATCCACAATCACTCTTTGGATACAAAGTTGGTCTTACTGGAATAGATGATCTGTTAATAGCCAGCTCTAATCATCAGCCTTGGATGTGGGATGATCCTGATGATCACATCATCAAGTATTGTATCCCAGCAGATCTTAGAGAATACAATGTTTATGAAGCCTCATCATTCTACGATTGGCAATGGTTACAATGTGTTCACGGAAATCTTGCTCAAAGAGCACAAATTTCTCATGAATGGGCACCTGTTGTTGCCAAGAATTGGACTCTTGAAGGTCCTGATCCAAATGCAGATTACCCAATCAACATAACAGTTTTTCTTGATCCAGATATGAAATTCAGTGATGGTGAACCCGTACTCCCAGAAGATGTTAAATACTCGATGCAATTACATATGTCTCCTGTAATGGCTTCAGGCTCATATGGTAATCTAGTAAGATTCTTTGGAACCAATGATTCAATTGAAATCGTTACTAATGTAGCTGGAGGAAAAATGATTTTCCACTTAGTAAGTATGTACAACTTCCCAATAAGTCTTCTTAATAACCCAATCCTTGACAAGCACAAAGGCGATGGTACAGGTGTTGAAGAGTTAATTGCAGCACATGGTTATGACATCTTTGGTTTAGTTCCAGGTACTGCTCCAATTGGTTTCAATTTAGTCAAATCCTGTGGTGCATTTATGATAAGCAGCTTTGATTCAGTAAGCAGCACTGTTCATATGGTACCAAATCCATATTGGGATCAGACTATAGTCTCTGGAGGAAATATGCCTTATCTAACTGACTTGTATCTTTCCCATGTAATGGGTAAAGATAACGCTATTTCTGAATTGAAACTTGGAAACTATGACATTATGGATGCACAATACTTCCCAGTCTTATCTGACTTTGAAGGTGAAACTTTAATTGAAGGTGTATTAATAGGCGATCCAGCTCATCAAGAGATGTCAATCAACATGAAACACCCAATCTTAGGTACTGGTGAATTGACACCACTAGGAACCCCTGAAGCAGCTAAATACATCCGTAAAGCTATTAGTCACACTTGTCCACGTCAAATAATCGTTGATGAGATTCTTGAAGGACTTGGTTCTGCAGCTACAGTTCCAGCTCCAAATGTTCTAGTAGGATTTAATGATGAATTAGAACCATATGCATATGATCTTGATTTAGCTATTGATTATGTTGAAGCTGCAGGCTATACAGTACGTGTAACTGCAACAGAAACAGGAATAGCCGGATTAATATTCCTATCATTCCTTGGTCTAGCATCTATACTAGCATTCAGAAGATTCAAAAAATAAACTAAACACTTTTCTTTTTTTCTTTTTTTTCATTTTTCTAAATAAAAAGAGTAAGGAATAGTATGTACTATTTGAGAAATGCTGATAGTTTAGTTTTACAATATGGGCAACGATCATAATTCCTAATCCATTTAAAGATATGATCTATATGAAATAGAGATTTACAGTTAGGGCATTCAATTGCATCTTCTTGAATTTGTTCAAAACAGATTAAACATTGTGCTGCAGCATCTTTTAGTATTCTTGCTGTTTTACTAATATTATCTGCTACAATTATAAAATCTTGTTCAACAGAAGCTGGAATTTTTGTTTCTATAGCTTCAATCTGTTCAGTATTTTCCTTTAGGTATTTTATGTAATTAGCTAACACTTCTTGTTTTCCTTGAGGATCTCCAACAACAACTAGTTTTTTCTTAGCTCGAGTTAAAGCAACATTAAGTCTGCGTTCATCAGCAAAACCTTTACTTCCATGAATTTGAGATTCAACTAAAGAAATTACTATGACTTCACGATCACTTCCTTGAAAACGATCAACAGTATCAACTGTTACTTGGGGATGTACTAAACGCCTAATTTCGCCAACTTGACCTCTATAGGGACAAATAACACCTAATTGATCAATATTCAATCCTAATTTAAGAAAATTTGATACAATTTGACTAACAATTTTTGCTTCTTCTTCATTAATCTTTTTTTTACTTTGAAAATTACCTCTCACTGGTACAAAAATCAGAGGATTGTCTGGGTCATAAATACTGCTGTTTTGAATCTGTTTAAAATCTCCAACATAATTAGGCAATTTGGACAAATTTTGCATTTTTATTTCATCATTGAAGGAACTTAGTTTTTTATCATAAAATTGCTTATTTGAGTATTCTATTAATTTTTCATTCATTCTAAATTGTTGTTGTAGGAGATGAACGTTTTTGGAATTAACTTTTACTAATCTCTCAAAGAGAGAAACACTCATCCCCTCTTCTGATATCGTAGAGCTTTGCACTACTGGAGGAAGTTGTTTGTGATCACCAACTAGTATAAATCTATCACCTTCAATTAAAGCTGATAACACTGTTGGTTCTGTCATTTGACTTGCTTCATCTATTATAATTGTCTGAATGCCTATTTTCTCAAATACAGGATTAGAAATTGTCGAAGTAGTAGCCACAATTATAGGAAAATCCTCTAGAATGCCTAAAGATGCTTTCTCTTGATTTCTTTCTTTATATTCACTTAGTGTATAATCTCTGATTTCTCTTAGAATAGAATGAGGAGAACCTAGTCTGATGAATTTGTGATAATTATTTCTAAGTAAATATAAACAAATGTTATCAACTGCTCGATTAGTAAATGCAGTTAGTAAAATTTTTTCTCCTTTTTCTGCTAATATAATGGCAGCTTTTGCGATAACATGAGTTTTACCTGTTCCAGCAGGACCTTGAATTAGACAATAATTTTGGGTGCCTAATATCTTTTTTATTGATTCATTTTGAGATTGGTTGTTTTGAATAAAATCTCCCTCAACTTCATCAATAAGAGAAGGTTTTTCTTCAATAATTATATCTCTAAAATCCTTCTTTCTGAAAACAAGATTAAACAAGCCTCTCTGTTGTCTTCGAAAACCTACATCTATTGAATATAAGTCTAAAA
>JBHLQZ010000042.1:0-9207 GCA_048883065.1 Candidatus Thorarchaeota archaeon
CAAAATTAATAGCAATACCTACAACAAGTGGTACTGGTTCTGAAGCAAATTGGGCAATTGTTATTACAGATCCAAACACAAAGCAGAAACTTAGCGTTGCTCATAGAGAACTTGTTCCAGATATAGCTATTGTTGACCCTGTACTTACATTGGAACTCCCTCAAGATATTACAGCTGCTGTAGGAATTGATGTACTTGCTCATGCAATTGAAGCATATACTGTTGAGTGGAAAAATGTTTATTCAGATGCTATGGCTTTACAGGCAATTAAGATGGTATTTGATTACCTCCCAAAAGCTGTAAAAAACACTGAGAACTTAGAATATAGAGAAAAAATGCACAATGCTGCAACTATAGCAGGAATAGCTATTGGAAATAGTCAAATTGGAGGAGCACATGCATTAGCACATTCTGCAGGAGCTATTTTTAAAATTGGGCATGGAAAGATCATATCTGTTACCTTACCTCATATGATGAAATATTGTATGGAAGATTCAAAAACAGCACTGCTTTACTCTGAAATCGCAACCATGTTAGGTATTTCATTTAATACTCCAGAAGAGGGAGCAGAGAAATTAATAATAAAAATCCAAGATTTAATTAATGAAATTGGATTAAAAACCAAACTTATAGAATTTGGAATTACAAAACATCAATTAGAATATCATATGGATTTGCTGTGTGATTTTGCGATTAATGATACAGGTTCTCTTGTTAATCCCAGAGAGTTAAATAAAGAAGTTATTTCAAAATTGTTTAATGATATGCTGGGAATTGACAAAGGAGGTTATAGAGGTCAAATACTTCATATAAATCTTACAACAGGAGTAATTCAGAAAGAAGTCTTAGATATTAATGGAGCTAAAAGGTTTGTAGGTGGCAGCGGTTTAGCTGCATATTATTACTTTAAATTTTTAAACAAAAAGAATGTTGAAGCCTTATCTCCTGAAAATATCTTGATTTTTATGACTGGACCCTTAACTGGTCTCCCTACTGCATGTTCAGGAAGGTACACTATAAGTTCAAGGTCACCACTTACAGGTTTTTGGGGTGAAGCTAACTCGGGAGGTCATTTTGGACCCGAACTAAAATTTGCAGGATATGATGGAATAATAATAGAAGGTGCTTCAAAAGAGCCAGTATATATTCTAGTAGATGATGATAAAGTTGAAATCAGAGATGCATCAAAGTATTGGGGTCTAGGAACCGTTAAAACTCAAGAATTAATTTTTGAGGATTTGAATGATGACACCTTCAAAATTGCCATGATTGGTCAAGCAGGTGAAAATCTAATCAGATATGCTTCAATAATTAACAATGGAGGAAGAGCTGCAGGTAGAACTGGTTTAGGAGCAGTAATGGGTTCAAAACTATTAAAAGCAATAGCTGTTAAAGGAACAAACAGAGATTTTAATCTTCCAGAAAGTTTTCAGGAAAAATCTATTGAAGCTTATGAACTTATTAAAGATGACTTCATGGTTGGTCTCACTAGAGACTTAGGTACTTCTGGTTATGTAGATGTAGCAGTTGAGATGTATGGAGATATGCCAATCCGAAATTGGTCAGAATCAAGCTTTGAAGGAGCCTATAATATCTCTGGTGCTACAATGGCTGAAACGATTTTAGTTGGAAGAAAAGGTTGTTATCGATGTCCAATTGAATGTGGAAGAGTAATAGAAATCCCAGAAGGCAAATATAAACTAAAGAAAACCAAAGGTCCAGAATATGAAACAATAGCAGCTTTTGGAACTAACTTACAAATAGATGATCTAGAAGCAATTTCATTTGCAAATCAAAAAGCGAATGATTATGGTTTAGATACAATCTCTGCGGGAACAACAATAGGTGTTCTATTGGATTTAATTTCTAGAGGATTAATAACCGAAGAAACACTTCCTAATGGTATAAGGTTTAAGTTTGGTGAACCTGATTGTTTAATGAAACTTCTTGATAAAATAGCTTTCAGAGAAGGTATTGGAAATCTTCTTGCAGAAGGAAGCAAGAAATTGGCTGAGAATTTTCTCCAATCTGATTTAGCACCACAAATAGCGGGATTAGAAGTACCATTTCATGATCCACGAGCTTTCAGTGGAATGGCTATACAATATCTAACAAGTCCAAGAGGAGCATGTCATAGTAATGGGGATGCATATTTGATTCAACAAGGAATTATTTTTCCAGAACTAGAGATTGAAGATTTACCTGAAGATAGATTCGAAAGCAAAGGTATTGCCAAACAAATGTCAAGAATCCAAAGCTATAGACAGTTATACAATGCTATGACTTTATGTCAATTCTTTAATCCCCCAGTACCAATAGTTACTGAATTACTTGGAATGGCAATGAATGAGAATTTTACAACGGATGATTTAATAGATTTTGGGGATCGAATATTTGCATTAAAAAGAATTTTAAATCTTAGATTAGGTTGGAAACCAGATTTACAAGTCTTACCTAAAGTTATGTTACAAAGACTTGATGGCCCAACAGAAGGGAATATACCAGATTACAAAATTCAGTTAGAAGAATGGTACGAATACAGGAAATATAATCCTGAAACAGGATGTCCAAATAATGAAGAACTAGAAAGATTAGGAATAACAGATTTGGTTCTTTGTAAGGATTTGTTATTTAAAAACATCTAAATAATTATGAATCATTTTTTATTTTCATTTCATTTTTTTATTACAACACACATTTAGTATCATATGTGAATGTCCATCTTTTAATGGAAATTCTTCCCAGATATGAAATGATTTGTTATTTATTTCAAATCCTGCTTTTTCAATATAGTCATCCATTGAATCTATCCAAAAAATTGATTTTTTACACTTTTCTCCCTCTGGTTCTCTTGAAATTGGAGTAGAAATAAGCAGTGTTCCATCGTCATGTAACATTTTGTGAAGAACTTTCAAAGAGATTTTTACAGCTTCACTGTTAAGATATTGAAGAAGAGAATAGAATTCATCATAGTTGTGAATAAACCTTTCACAATATTTTGAGAATACAGGCATTAAATAATAATCCATTATACCAAGCTGTGTTATGAAATCAAAATCAGAAGGAATGTTCTCAATAGAAGGATGTTTGAATTCCTTAAGTCTATTAAAAAGATTTTTTTCTGAGATATCACCTTCTTCATATTGTTGTAAAATTACTAATATATCATCTATATAACCAAGAGTATTATCAAATTTTTTTAATTCCGTTTTCTCAAAATCAAGTTTCCTTTCAAGATGTTTCTCAGCTAATTCCATAGCTTTTTCATTTATATCTAGTAAGGTAAACTTCTGAACATCTTTCAATAAATCTGTATCAACTTCGGGAATTGTATTTGTAACTCCTATAAAACCCCATCTTTTTATTTTTTCAGGACGATTTGCTGAAATAAAATTTCTTACTTTTTTATAATGCTCATCCCATTGTTCTTTATATTTCTGATATGTTATTTCGTATTCATCCATCCACTCAACATTCATTTCATCAGACATATACTTGGAGAAATGTTCAAGAAGTCAAATACTTTTTTATCAATCACACTCCAATTTGAGTTGATTAAATGAACATATACATAATAAGACATGGAGAAACTGCTTTTAATGTAGGGGATATTCGAATTAGAGGGAGGAAAGATGTATCGTTATCAGAATTAGGTGTTAAACACGCGGATGAAGTGGGGAAAGCTCTTTCTGAAATTGCAATTGATGTAATATATCACAGCAAATTATCAAGAGCTGCGGATACTGCTAAAGCGATTAAAAGATATCAAGAAAATGCAGAGATAGTTGAAGAACCACTTCTTTTAGATATCTCATTCGGAGATTGGGAAGGAAAAAAAGGAAGTGAAATTTTTGTAGGAGAATTAGAAGAAAAATGGTTCAACAATCCTCATGATGTTCTTATCCCAAATGGTGAAACATTTTATCAAGTATTAGATAGACTTCATAGATTGTTTCTAAGATTGAGAAAACAAAAGGAAGAAAATGTAGTTCTAGTTAGTCATGGAGCCATCATAAACCTAATCTTTGTTTATCTGACTGAAAATCATCCATCTCATTACTGGAATTTCTATGTTAAACCATGTTCTGTATCTCAGATTAAATTTTATCAAACTGGCAAAATGCATATTATCAAATTTAATGATACTAAACATCTATCAGATAGCTAAAACAAGATGAAGTAAGACAGAAAAAATGTATTTTAAATGATAAGATTAGCAGAAATATTGTTTTAGCATATTTTTCCAATTTTTCAATAATACTTATTAATTTCAAGTATTTTGTCAATTGAAGTAACTACTTTAGTGATAAGAATGAAGAAAATAAAAACAACTTTGCTAATAATGGTAATCATTTCTTCTTTATGCTTGTTTGTAATTCCAGCTTCAACATCTATTGTGAGTGTTAAAACGGTTAATAGTGAAGGAAAAACTAGCTCTGATACAATAACTGTTACTGTAGATAAAGGATCAACTCCTTCTACAGTAAAAAAACAAAAAGGAAAACACTATGCATTAATTGTTGGAATTAGTGATTATGGATATATCAATGATCTTGATTATTGCGATGAAGATGCTACTGATTGGTATAACTATTTTGTTTCTTTAGGATATAAATATATAACAGTTTTAGGTGATGGGAATCCTTCTCATTATCCAAAATATGATGGTCTAGCAACTAGAGAAGCAATATTAAACGAATTAAATATTTTGGTTTCAAAGAAACATGCAACAGACACAATAGCATTCGTATTTTCAGGTCATGGTGGTTCATTAGATCAAGTAGTTCAAGCAATTTGTCCTTGGGATTCAGATCCCTATGTTTGGGATTACGATATCTTTGATTATGAAATTGCCGATATGCTTGGAATTACTAATGCAGGTAACATCTTTATCTTTCTTGACAGTTGTAGTTCTGGAGGATTTATACCTGAATTTCAAAATAATAATCCAACGGGGATTATGTATGTAACAACTACATGTACTGCAAAGGGCTACGGTTATGATGAACCCATCTATGAAAATGGTGCATGGACTTATTGGTTCTTAGATGCAGGTTTAATTCAAGAACTAAGTGGTCATATAGATATGGAAGGAAACTTTGATTGGGCATATGCAAATTATAGACACAAAGGAAAAAATGATAGACCTCAGGAATGGGATGAAAATTCATTGGAATTATTCTACCTTTGGTAGAATCCATCTTCATTTCTTTTTTTCTGAAAAATAAAAGAAAAAATAAAAAAGAAAAATTATATTTCTTGAGCTGTTACACTTCCAGTATTAGTGTCTAGAATAAAATCATATACATTAGTTGCTATATCATGATTTAATGATTCATAATAATCTCCTGGACCCGGAAGTGTTATACTACCAGTATCTGTGCTTGCATCAAATGAATATCCTATAGATGCATTAAAACTGAAATTTACAGTAATACTCCCAGTTGAAGTTTCAACATTGAAAGTGGCTTGATAAGCAGAGGGAGAAACATAGTTTTGAATTATATCTAAAGTTATACCTCCAGTATCACTATCAATATTCCATATTGTTGAAGTGCTGGATATCAAATCCTCACTTCTTAGATATACTCTTCCAGTATCAGTTGTAATATCAACAACTGGATCTGTTAGAGTTGTGTTTTTTCCAAGATCCACTTCTATTCTTCCTGTATCAGTGTCTAAATCAAACTCATCAATTTGAGTGTTAGTAGATCCATATAGATCTACATCCAATCTTCCTGTATCAGATGTTAGAATCAAATCACCTATAGTGATATTATCTATACTATTTGTTGTGAAAGTTACAGTTCCTGTGTCTGCATCAACATTGAAGTCTACTTCAGCGACTGGATTTATCCTGATAGTTATATCGTAAGTAAAAGCTTTCTTATTCCAGAAAAAGAATTGGTAAGTTCCAGAATCGAAACTTATAACCATATTACTAAGCGTTTGATTATACACACCAAAGTTCTTTGCATCCGCGATGTCAGCTCCAGGTCTACCTCGTACAACTAAATCTGCTTCGAATAGATTTGTTATATCTTCATCATAGAGTATATCAATAGTTCCTACATCGTTATCTACTATCAGATCAACATCTGTTATAGCAAGTGATTCATATTCGAAATTTAACGTTCCTAAAATTACAAAGTTGATTGATCCAAATACCGCTATAAGAATTATAGGTACGATAAGAAGTAGTAAAATTCCTACTCCAACTCCTAAAGCTCTTGGTCTCTTATGAATAGGTCTATATTCAGGAACAGGAGCAAAAGGTGCAGCAGATGTAGTAGGTGCTTCTATATCCTCTCTTGGAAATGCAGTTGGAACACCCTTAACTAATTCTATTCTTGAACCACATTTATGGCAAAAAACAGCTCCATCCGATAATTGAGTACCACATGAAGTACAAAATTGTGTCATATTATTCACCATTTATTTTATTTCTAAAGTTGTAGGGAAAGATAAATTATAAAGGTATTCTAATGAAAAAAAATAGGTTTATTAATGTGGAGATATTCTACCGCATTTATTTTTTAAATCTGTTCGATTATTTCTTCTCCAATCAGCCTTAAAATGGATGAATCATGCATATCTGGTACAATAAGAACTGTATACTGCATTCCAGCATCAATGTATTCATATAATTTCTGTACACACTGTTCTGGAGTCCCAATTAATCTGTCTTGTGTATAAGTTTTCCATGATTTTGTTTTTACTTCTTTTCTTGGATGTTTATTCTTATAGGCTTTAGCCTTTTTAATCGCTCTTTCTTCATTTTTTGCCACATGAATTAGTAATCCACTAGTTCTGAGAATCTCTCTTGGTTTTCTTCCATTCTCAACACAGTAACCATTTAAAATGTCATTCAAGCGTTTAACATTCTCAGTAGTACCTCCAAAATTACTAGCATCAGCATGTTGTGCAACAACCTTTAGTGTTTTCTTTTCACCAGATCCCCCTATCCAAATAGGAGGGAAAGGTTTCTGTATTGGTTTAGGTTCATGAATTGCATCTTCTAAATTATAATGCTTACCAACATAACTGGCAACGTCTTGTGTCCACAGATTTTTTATGTATTCTACTGCTTCCTTAAGCTGTTCTATTCTTTTACCTGCTTTAGGATAGTCTATCCCATGCATGAAATATTCATCAATATACCAACCAGCTCCAATTCCAAAAATCAGTCTTCCATTACTGATATGATCTATTGTTGTTCCTATCTTTGCTAAAACACTAGGATGTCTATAACCAATTGAAGATACCATGGTTCCAAGTTTAATTTTGTAAGTTATTGGAGCTAGTGCACTCATCAATGTCCAACAATCAAAGACATTAGTAGGTTGAGGAGATGGATAAGGAACAAAATGGTCATTGAAAAATACTGCATCAAAACCAGCTTCTTCAGCGTTAGTTACAATTTCCTCAAAATCTTTGAAGGATTGAACTTCTGTTAAAGGAAATGTAAATGAAGCTAATATTCCAAAATCTAATTTATCACTCATCATTTATTCTTTGGTGTTATTAATTTTAACAGTTTCCCATACATGTTCAACTGCTTGTGGTTCTTTAAGGAATATAAAACCTAAAGATGAAGTAAATCTGAAACCTGTAATTATCCATAGAAAAATCACTATAGTTAGTTCCCAATTTCCTAAGATTTTCTCAGTAATATCTGCAAGTATTCCTGAAATGAGAGATCCCATAAAAGTGGCTAAACCTAAGAAAAGATAAAACAATCCTGTGTATGTCCCTTTTTCTTTCTCGCTTGCACTATCTAGTGCATATGCACTCTCTGCAACCATATAAAACGCATTACCAGAACCACTTACTGCAGCTCCAATCGCCATATGCCACCAATAGGGCACCCACAAGATCGTGACTGCTAAATTCAAAGGTATAAAAAACATAACAGCCCTTCCTATAAAAAGAGCCCATTTTCTTTTTATTCTATCTATGAAGGGTTTAGTTATTATTAATATTAGAATCATAGAAATACTAAATGAAGCCCAAATCCAAGTATTTTCTTGTGCAGATGCAAAATTCCCTCTTACTTGTGGAAAAATTGGCCACCCTAAAGACATCGAGAAACCCATTAATGAACCAACAATAACAAAATTTCTGAAATTTCTATTTTCTTTTAGAGGAGTTAAGCTTAAGACACTTTTATCCTCTAATTTTTCTGTTGGTGGATCTATTAGAAGAACTCCAAAAATACCTGTTATAATGAATAATGCAGCTGAAGCTTCTAGTATTATTGTATACTGCAAATGCTCGTTTTCACCAAATTTACTCAGCTCACCAACAATTATCAGACCAATAAATGACGCAATAGCTCCAAGCATGGTTACTAAGCTTAGTAGACTAGCACGATTTTTTCTATCTGTTAAATCGCCTAGAAGGGCTGTAAAAGCAGGTGAAAAACATGCAAAGCAAATTGAAAAAATGACAACACCACCTACTAGTACCCATTGATTATGTATCAAAGGGAAAAGTGCAAGTGAAATTCCCGCACCAAATAAACCAATAAGAATCAATATCTTTCTTCCTAGAAAATCAGAAATTCTTCCAAAAGAAGATTGTAAAGCTAGCTGTATTAAATTCCTTAATGCAGTAATCATTGCCAAAGCTGTTGATGAGGAGTCGATAATAACAGCATACAACTCAATAAACATTCTTCCAATAAATCTAGCAGCAGTACCAAAAGCTGAGATTGAATAAACTAGAAATTTCATTCTAGTATTTAGATGAGGATGAGAATTACTTTCATTCATTTTGAAATAGTTAAGGAAATTAGTTAATTTTGACAATTATTCACATCCTCTTGTTGAAGGAGATAAAGAAATTATAAATCACTTCAAAATAACTTTTACCTTATGGTCTTAATCTTTCTACAAGTCTTTCCAACGTCTCTTGTTGTAAACCACAACTAGTAAGATACTGCATTATTCCGCCTGCTTCTTCTACTTCACAAAAAACAAATTCCATATCTTCACTTAATGTATATTCATCTGTAGCTAAATAATCTTGTATGATATTTGGTTCAGGAGCATTCAGAAGAAGTAGTATTAAACTTGACATTATACCAGTTCTATCTCTTCCAGCATGACAATGAATAACAATTGAATAATTTTCTGGATGAGAAAGAATATTAAAAAAACGTCTAATTTGGTTTTTGTTATAAAATAGAGTATACCAACAGAATTG
>JBHLQZ010000043.1:0-9127 GCA_048883065.1 Candidatus Thorarchaeota archaeon
ATAAGAGAATCACCACTATAAATTGTGAAGTCTTTCTGATTTGTAAATAAAACATCCCCTGATAAAACAGGTAGCAATCCTATATTTAGTGCTTTTTTAATGGGGTCTACAAAGAGAAGTGGATTTTTCTCATTTTTTTCATCAAAAACTAAAGCACTTGTTTGAAAACTGATAGCAGGAATTCCTTCCTCTTTCAATGTTTTAACAATTGATTGAGATAATTCATTAACATCTATTCGAATATCTGTTAATCCTTCTAACTGTGCAGAATCTGTATAACCTGAGATGATGGAGTGTTTTTTAGCCAGTATGTGACCAAAAGAACCAGCTCCATGTATGATGATGAGTTTTTTGTTCCAAGTTGCAATTACTTTACAGATATCTCTAAGTATCTCAGTTTTAAGTTGCTTATACTCATACTTATCAGTTATAACAGATCCACCTAGTTTTATAATGTCAACCATGTTCTGATTCATTTCTCACACCATCTAAAGAAACATTAGTAAGGAATGCTTGGAATCCTTTCTCTTTAAGCGTATTTATTGCTTGCTGAGCTTTTTGAAAATCATCAAATAATGCAACAATACAACCACCTTGTCCCGCACCTGTTAATTTTCTTCCCAAAGCGCCATGTTTGTCTACTAATCGTATTATTTTTGTAAGCTCCGGGTGACCTACTCCTAGTTTTTCAAGTAGAAGATGATTTTCCGACATCAAAATCCCTGTTTTTTCATGATCTCCTTTTTTAAGACTCATTTCACCCTGATAAGATATTACTTGAATGTCCTCAAATATTTGATCAATTTCTTGTTTATTATCAGCTCTTCTTTGTTTAACTTTTTCAACAACATCTTTTGTATTCCGAGGAATCAAACTATTTACTATAACAAAAAAGCAAGTTTTGTTGTCTATCTGGATTTTTCTCTTCACTCCTTTTTCATAAAAAATCCCACCACCGAATGTTGAAATTGTGTTATCTATTCCAGAAGGGGAACCATGAATTATTTTTTCAGCTTCAAATGCCATTTTATTAATTACGTTTAAATTATTATTATTTTTATTCAAGAAAGCATATAAACTAGAAATTAGTGAAACAGCAACAGCAGCACTTGAACCAAGACCAGCTGATGGAGGAATTTCAGATGTTATTTCAATTACTGGATAATGTACTCTTTCTTCTTTTGGAATTATTTTTCTAGTTAAGAATTCAATAGCTTTTAAAGATGAAGGGAGAGATGACTCTTTATTAATTGTGAATCTCTTGTTTGGAAACAAATCTGGAGTTATAATTGAAAGTTTTTTAGACAAAGAAGGAACAATGGTACATTTTGCTCTTAACTCAATTGCTATTGCTATTGCTGCATAGCCATAAACAACTGCATGCTCACCAAATAAAATAATCTTACCAGGAGCTGAATAAGATATAGACTCTTTGTCCATATCCATAATAAAAACATCTGAAATAAAATGTTTGTGAAGAATATTGATTATTCTTTCAATAACTTAAATGCGAAATCATCTACAGAAACAGATAATTCGTCTATTTCTCCTATTTCTCCCCTTGCTCTTAGAATTTCTCTTGTAAGTAAATAATAAACTTGAGCTAATGATTTTCTTCCTTTATTGTTTACAGGAATAACAAGATCGACATGACTTGTTGCATTATCAGTGTCACACAATGCAACAACAGGTATTCCTCTGGAAGCAGCTTCTGTTAGTGCTTGTTTATCAGCTCTAGGATCTGTTAGAATTACTATTTCAGGTTCTATATATCCTTCATATGAAGGATTTGTTAGAGTACCAGGGATAAATCTTCCCGGAACTGCTTTAAAGCCACACATTCTAGCCATTTTTGTACTCGGGACAGAAGCATATTGTCTTGTTGCAAACACAGCTACTTTGTTTGGATCAAATTTGCTAATGAAGTTAGCAGCTACTCTAATCCTTTCATCTGTAGCATTAACATCTAAAACATAGATACCATCATTACGAACCCTATATTTAAACGGTTCCATAAATTTTGTACAGACACTTGTTCCTATGTGGATTCCTGAGACCAAATATGCATCTCTGGCAATCAAAAGTATTTCTTCATCAATTTTATCACTTATTTCATCAGACATTCTGAGTCCTCGATACTTGGCTGATTTTACTTTTTTTCTCACAAGATTGTGAGCAATAAGACCTCAAATGTTTTTATTAAAAACTTTCTGTTCATTTAGTTGAACTAACAATTTGTCAACTTAAGTAAAGGGCAAAAAATCTTCTATAAGATCGATATGAGAAATCAACATTCTACGACAACACCATCTTTTAACACCGAGATCATCAAGAACTTTGTCAGGTTTTCCGCCTTCTTCAATTTTCTTCTTGAATTCATCCCATTTATCGCCAATTGTTGCTCCACATGTAAAACATCTAACTGGAATAATCATATCAAAAATTCCTTTTTTCTGTTACATTTAACTATTATGGTCGTTGAGAGTTCAAAATCCCCAATCCCTAACAATTTTGAATCCTTTATACATCTTATAGAGTTTTATTATTCTTTTGTAAAGTATGGGATATTTTAGAAGTCGGGATAAAACCTCTATTTTTTCCCAACCTTTTATTAAATTGATATAGCGACCTTCAAGCAATTTCCCTAAATTTTGTAAAAATCTATTTGATCTAGAGTAGAAGAAATTATGACATTCCAGATTAACCTTATCCATAAAACTGTATTCTGATAGTTTCTGTTCATATTCCAATAAACTAGTTATACGATTATCTTTGAGATACTTAGCTGCAATTTCCCCTGCTACTTTTCCACTTGTCATAGCTATTCTAATACCTCCATAGAAAACTGGGTTGACCATCCCTGCAACATCTCCAACTAACATTATTCTATTGTCATGTAGTTTTTTAACTGGTCCGTGCATGGGTATTGATCCCCCTATCTTCCCCAATATTTCAGCAGGAATCTTCTTTTCTTTGAGAAATTTATCTAATCTCTTCTTTCTTTCCTTTGCATAAGTTACAATTCCTATATTTGATTCATCTTCTTTGGGAAAAATCCAACAATAACCCGAAGGATATTTCTTAGAATCAAAATAAAATTCTAGTTTATCAGTCCATTCACCCTTGATCTTATATTCAAAAGCTCTGATTAAAGGAGTAGGAGCAGAAAAATTCAAACTCTGAGCAATCTTAGCTACACAACCTTCAGCAATTATTAGTAATTTACATTCATACTCTGAATTTACTTTGTCTTTAACCTTAATTAATAGACTATTTTTTTTTCTGCTAACTTTTTCAACTTTTGATGATGTTAGTATTGTAGCACCTAAGTCTATTGCTTTATTAGCGAGATATTGATCAAAAAAATCTCTATTTATTGTATACGCAGTTATGTCACCTAAGACTTCATGATCAGAAGCGAAGAATAATCTGCAACTCTCTAATTTTCTGACACAAATAGAAGAACTAGAAATAGGAATAGAAAAATCTTTCAAACCATTTTCACTAATTCCTTCTCCACATTGAATAGGTTGACCTATTATTGGATCTTCTTCAAAAACCAAAGGAGCATATCCCTTTTCTGCTAGAGAAATAGCAGCTTGTAATCCTGCAGGACCTGCTCCGATAACAGCTATGTCAACCTTCTTCATAATTTTAAAGAAGTAAATCTAATTGAAAAATATAGTGGATAAGCATCAATATAGAGAAAGGGAAAGCTTTTTTATTACTCACCCATAATGCAAGATAATCTACGAGCACTAGTTTGTAAATGAAGTGAAATTATGGATCCTATGAGAAATGTTTTAGCTGATTGGACAAAAGATATTCCAGAAAGCGAAATCAGGAGACTTCTAAAACGTAAAACGAAATACTATCTAGCAGGGGGTTTACCTGGGATACTTCCAACTAAGGTTTTTCCAAAAATATTGAATGAATTATCTGAATATTATGCTAACGATGAACAAAAAGTAATCAGCGAATTCCAATATGGTCAAACAGCAGGAGAACCAGGACTCAGAAAAGTTCTAGCTGAAAGAATTCATAAAAATGAAGGAATAAATTGTATAGATGGTGAAGCAGATTGGGAGAGAATTTTTATTACAACAGGCTCTCAACAAGCTATATATATTGCACTTGATATTGTAGTAAATCCTGGAGATTTAGTTGTGACTCCATCTCCAGCATATTTAGGATTTGTTACATCAGTAGTTAAGGTTGGAGGACATGTAGTTACAGCACCAACAGATACAGAAGGTTTAATTCCTGATTATGTTGAAGACACAATTGTTAAAGCTGAGAAAGAATTTGGAAAAAAAGTGAAGATACTCTATGTAGTAGAAGATAGCGATAATCCAAAAGGAACCACTTTATCATTCAAAAGAAGAGAACAATTATTCAATATAGCGGAACAACATGATGTGATAGTCATATGTGACGCTGCATATAAGGAAATGCAATTTGAAGAGAAAATAAGGTCCATGAAAATACTAGACAAAGAAAACAATAGAGTCATATATGCTTCTACAACTTCGAAGGAAGCAGCACCATTAAGGATAGGATATAATTTAATGCCTGATATTCTTCTTGCAGAAGCAGAAAAATCTAAAGGCTATCTAGATCTCTGCACTCCAATCCTAACTCAAAGGGTAGCAGAAATCTACTATAGAAAGTATATAGACCAATATCTTCCAACTATTGTTCAAGGATACAAAGAGAATAAAGAGATTGCATATAAAGCTCTACTTGATACTTTTCCTGAAGGAGATTTTACTAATCCAACGGGAGGATTCTTTATTTGGTGGCAACCAAAAGGTGAAAAAGCATTTTCATTTAATGTTGCAAAATTCAATGAAGAAGTTTTACTGCCTAACGAAGTTCTTGTTGTTCCTGGAAAAGCATTTTATCCACCAAAAGGCCACTCATATGACCCAGAAGCAAGAGAGATTGAACCTTTAAAAGTCATACATGGTGGAATGAGAATAGGATATTCATTTGTCTCTAAAGACCTATTGGATGAAGGAGTAAGAAAATTAGGTAATTTATTATCCGAACAATTCTAAATTTGTTGCAAAACTATCTTTCTTTCATTTTTTTCTTAAGAAAATACATTTAGATTTTCGTTTTTTTATAAACATTTGTAATTTAGCCAGAAACTTGAGAAATTTCTAATTACAGAGCGAAATGCCTTGTAAGCTTTAAAATTTTGAGTTTTAGGGCTTAAAAAAAATATTTTTAACGAATTTTCCAATTAGAAGGTTTGTAATACGCGAATTTCTCGACATAACCGAAAAGGTTTTTAATAGGCAGAAGAGAGTTATTAACGTACTTGCTTCTAAAGCAAGACAAAAACCGACAGAAGTGCATTTAAATGATGATCGTACAGTCAAAAGTAAGAGACTACATCAAAGAGCTCGGTGATTACAAGGTTGGTGGAGACCTTCTAAAAGCTTTAGACGAAAAGATTGCTAAAATGGTTAAAATAGCAGCTGGAAGAGCTAAAGCTAATGGAAGAAAAACCGTTTCCGCAAGAGACCTTTAAAAACCAGAGACCTCTAAGTAAAATGGAAAGTTAAAATCTTTCTTCTTTATTTTTTTTTATTATATTTTTACAACTGATTAAAATGTAAAATTATCGTTTTCTTGATCAGAAATATAATGAAAAACAGATATCCCTGAAATTGGAGAGAGAGATAAATACGACCATTTTCCTAAGATTTCAACGATTATGTGATAATCAGGATTTTCTAGCTTTACACTACCATTTGTCACAATTTCAGCTAAAGAGTGAATTATCTCTTCTCTAGATAACTGAGAATGTCTTCTTCTTAGAGTGATTCTCCAAGTATCGTCCTCTCCTATATAATCATTAAAAATTTTCATTATCTCTTCCATCTTCTCAATTGAAGAATTTGTTCTATATTGAATAGGTACAAGCTTAAGTGAGTACTGTAAAACTGAATTATCTTTCTCAATTTCAGTTTTTATTTTTTCTAAAGTTGAAATTGGATTTTCAGAGAAAGTTGCTATAGATAATCCAGATATATCTGGAACCGGGTTTACATCAACGTTTTCATAACCTAGTATTTCTGAAAGTAAATAGAACATCTCACTTGAGGAATTTCTTTCTAATGTTCTTGCACTTGAAATTAGTAGACCTGAAAATTCTTGCATTATCATAATAAAAGAAGAGAGGTACATTAATTTTTTTCTATTTATTCTCATTAAGGATTATCGCTTGAATGTGATCGTGATGTGATTTTAGTAATACTTTTTGCTATAAACACCAAGAATGATATGCCAAATAAGAAATATAAACCACCGTCAAAAAGAATAAAAGCTGTAAGGGCATAGATGAATGTAACTATTCCTTTAGTAAAGGACAATCCTTCAAGGAGGTATGGAATTCTTACAATCAATGTAGCACTAATGATATACAATAAAGGAGATAATGTAATAGACAGCAATTTAGTTCTTAAAGTAATACCCCTATACCACTCTGGAATTTCAGGATTGAAACCATTAGGTTTTTTTTCATACTTAGAAAGGAGTATTGGAAATGTGTAAGATAAACGCTTAGGCTTATCTGGACGAACGGAAATAAAGTCATATCCTAGTTCCTCAAATTTATCCACTAGTAAATAGGCTTGCTCAAACTTTACTCTAATATCCAGAGTTTGTAATCTTTGTTGTCTTATTCGGATAAGATACTCACCTTCATAAGCTAAAAGATAAATTCCTGATAGTTTTGAAAATGACCATTTTTTACTTCTTTTAAATTCATTAAAAATCAATTCCTGAGAAGTAAAATCAAGAATTACTTCACCTTTAACAAACATATAAACAAGAATAATAAGCAACGCATTCAAGATTCCAAAATATAACCATAAACTTAAACCAAAAAGATTCCCAATCAAAACATTATTTCGATAAGGAACGTAGTAGACTATAGCATCAATCAACAGTAGAACGAATATTGTGTATATCCTTATCCTCTCTTTCTGAACAAACCTTGATTCATCTGTTGATTGAAACATTTATTACTAGAATTAGTGGAAAAAGTTATGAAGTTTTCCATAAAACTAATCTTGATATTCTAAATATATTTTATTGTATTCTTATAGAACTATAATAGCTTTTACAGTATGAAACCTATGACAGAAACAAAGGTTTAAAAGAATACGAAAGTGTAAAAGGGATGAGTGATTAGCGCCTTGGGGTAGCATGGAAAACCCGTCGGGCTCATAAACAAAAAGGTTGGGACACCCGAAGATCGGTGGTTCAAGTCCACCAGGCGCTACCACAGCTTTTGATTTATTTTCATTACATTAAGCTCTTTTGCATTGTGAATCAAAATAAAATTAGATTAAAACTTGAATAATCAAATTCTTAAGAAACGCTTTTTTTAACTTTCTTATTTTCCCTCTCTTGCAATTTCAAACTAACCTCATATCTGAGTTCATTTAATTTCAACAGTACAAAATCAACTGCATCCATATCAATTTGTGTTAGTGTTTCAGAATTTTCTTTTAGACTTTTAAGTAAATCTTCTTTCTCAAGTTCTTTCATTTTATCGCCTGTTTTAAACTCAGTACTTAGTTTTTTTGGTACTATGAAACTTCTTTTGTTTTATTTATTAATACTTTGTAATATTAATGCAATACTGAAAAAACTAGAAATAACTTATTCTTCAGGTTAGATAAGAAATAGAGAGGTACTAGAGGTGTATTTAAATTAAAAATTTATTCAAGCAATAAATGGACGGACTAATTTTAATATTCCTCACAGTACCTCTTTAAGCTATCCCCCGTTCACACACTTATAAAGGTTCATTCTAATCTTTGGAATGGATTTAGCTACATTATTAGAACACGTTTTAAGAGGGTCTAGTTTATTATTAATTTTTCAAAACTTTTTGAAAGAATTGATGTTGTAAAACTTCTTTTCAACTGACTAGAAAGCTAAATTGATGTCTTAATAATTCTATAACATAGCTTTGAAATTCTTCAACTGATCCAAATTTGGCGATTTTCGCACCTGGATGAAAAACTATAGAATTGGAAACATACGTTGTTCCATGTACTATTGCCCATAAATATAAAGCAAGCTTCTCAGCATCTACTCCTTTCAACTGTCCTGTATCGGTTGCATGTTTCAGAATACGTACTAAAAACTGGATGGTTTGCGGTTCAAATTCAAGCTCTGTTGGACCTTTGCTTTCTGAAGGCGGTGGAGGGAGTACGAACATCATTTGATATCTCTTATAATTTGTTTTAGCAAAATCAAAATAATATTTCGCAATTTTTTCTAAAAGCTCAACTATATTTGCTTGATGCTCTTCAGCAATTTTAATAAGCTCTTCTTCAAATTTCCTAAAATCATGTTTAATAATATCAAACCAAAGTTCTCTTTTACTTGACCAATAATTGTATATGTTACTTTGTGACATACCTAAACGGTTAGCTAGAGAACGCATGCTAAATCCTTTAAAGCCCTCTTTTAAAAAAATCTCTCTACTAACTTCTATAATCCGTCCTATTTGTTCTGTTTTTGCTTCCTCTGAACGAGCTCGAGTCTGTTTCATAATTTCATTACTTTGATAATATTATTAAATCTTTTTAATGAACGTTGTTCATTTAGCAACGTTTATAAATACACTATTACGTAAAAAAACAGTGTTCATTTAATGAAAGGGGAAATTGAACATGATTGCAAGCTGGCGAGATATAATGGAATCCAGTTATAGTGAAAAAGAATTGACAATTCTTCAAACCAAATTTAAAATGAAACAAGCAAGTGAAATATATTGTGAATTACTTAAAATTAGAGAAGGATTATCAAATTATACATGCCCAGTTAGAAATTTACTGCAAATTTTTTTAGGTGAAATGGAATTACATTGTTCTATGGATATTTATGATTACGTAGAAAATCTTAAGATTCTACTTGATGAAGGAATAACACTAACAAATTGGGAGAAGGTTAATGAAATTGTTTTACAATTTTACTCGAAAATTTTCTCATATTGTTCAAGAGAATCTTTGAAATAAATCTGTTGTTTTCTAATATGATACCTTCTTGTAAAGATCTCCATTTTAGAAGAGAGATACAACAGTAATTTTTCATAAAT
>JBHLQZ010000044.1:0-9046 GCA_048883065.1 Candidatus Thorarchaeota archaeon
TAGCAAAAGAGAAAGAAGCAGAAATCATAGTTTGTCCTCAAACTGCTGATATTAGATTAATTTCATCAAACTTAGAAATACCAATTTTTGCTCAGCATGTAGATTCAAACGATCCTGGGAGTTATACTGGGAATAACCTAATGGAGACTTTAATTGAAAGTGGTGCAAACGGTTCCTTGGTAAATCATTCTGAACACAGATTGAAGTTAGCAGATATTGAGAAGATTATTACAAAAGCAGATAAGAATAAGTTCTTTACATGTGTTTGTTCAAATAATATTCAGACAAGTAAAGCAATATCCGCATTATCACCTAATGCTTGTGCTATGGAACCTCCAGAGCTTATTGGCAGTGGTGTTTCAGTTACAACAAAACCAGATTTAGTAAAAAAGACCATATCAGTTATAAATAATATTAATGACAAGGTTTATCCTTTGGTTGGTGCAGGTGTAACTACTTCAAATGATATAGTCGAAGCACTTCGTTTAGGAGCAAAAGGAGTTCTTCTAGCCTCAGGTTTTGTAAAAGCAAACAATCCCAAAAAAGTTCTGCAAGAAATGGCTAATGCTTTAAACGAGAAATGAATGAAAATAAGAAAGCTAAATAATTATTTATTCATTCTTTTTCCACATTATTTTTTCTCCTTGTTGGATTTGAGTTAGTACTCCTGTTTCTTCCATTTGGTTAAGAGTTTTTGAAAATTCTTCTTTGGAAATTGGTGGGTTACCTTGTTTCATAGCTGCAAATTGGCATGAAGCAAAAATTGCATCTTCAAACATAAATTTCGAAGAACCATAGGATTCAAGAACCAAATCTGAGTGAGGAATATCATGATCTTTAACTGCAGGTTTTTCTGTTTTGATTTCCTTTTCTTTTGTTTCAACTTTAGTAGCAACTTGACCTGCCATCATATCACTTAAACCTTTACCTTCAATTGATTCTCCAAAACCATGTAATTCAGCTAACCTATGTAGAGCATGTGATACAAATGTTTCAACAGATTCAAATTTTCCTTCCTCAACTAATTGCTCTATATGTTTGTAAAGTCCTTCAGGAATCTTAATTTCAAGTTCTTTCATTTCTTTAACTCCATTAATATTATTAATTAAAGGATACATTAAATATCCAAAGCTGTTTTAAAGGTTTTTTCTTAATTGCTTATTGCATAGAAATAGAAAAACCCTAAAGTAATAAAATAAAGTTTTTCTAAAGAAATCAAAGGATCTATCATGGCGTCCTAAGGTTTTTTCTATCCTGTGTGTATTCACATCTAAGCCGTCTCAATCAGTCATTCGCCAAATAAAATAGATAAGAATTATGTTAAATTTTTCTATTCAAGAAAATATAGTTAAGATGTTTATGATGTTTTTCGACCACGTTTGTATATGGTGTAACCGCATTTACCGCAGGTTTGACGGTCAGGATGTTCAGCCATATAAACAGAATCTCCACAACGTTCACATACTTTTTTCACGCGTATTACTTTATTACCTTCAATTTTGTATTTTTTATGTGTTGTACTCATGATTTTCACCTTAATTAATTACTGATCTTTTGATATTCCAGATCTCTTGAGTAGATATTCTTTTTCGACTAAAATTGCTCTTTCAGCACTATCATACGCATGAACTCGAGCTAAACTTGTTCCTTCACCGTATTTTGCTTCTAATTTGATAAGAACAACTTGTTCTCTTTCTTTATTTAGTAAAGCAGCTAATTTAGATAAGAATTCATCTCTTGTTGGAACAGGAGCACCAGAATGTTCGATTTTTGCTTCAACTTCTGTTCTTTCTAAGAGTTTGTTTTCAGTCTTTTTAATGATTTCAATTTTCATCTATTTTCACCATTCTAAGTAATAACCGTTGCACTTTTTCTTTTATTTCTTCTGTGACAGTAACTACTACTAAACCTTCATTTGGTTGTCCATATAAGACTTTTGAATTTAGAGGAGCTTCAAGTATAACTGGGAGCACCAACAAATCTTCTTCTCCAGTTATTTTTATAATTATTTTGTTTTCGTATATTTCCAAAGAGTCATGTATTTTTTTCCAAGATTCTTTAGTAATTGTACCTGAGGGATTTTTCACTTCTTCCACTTTAAATGAATCTAATGGCACTATTTTTGATTCCATACGCTGTACACGATCATCAATAATTGCTAGATCAGGGATTAGCTGGTGATCAATAAGAAGGTAGGTTGTTACGTCTCCTACAGAGATTATTTTAGGAATAGAAGCATTTTCTTTAAAAGTCATGATAATTTGTTTTATTTCTTTTTCTGTTCGATAGAGAACTCCTAATGGTTGTTTAAAATATTGTCTTTTATCTTCAGGTAAAACATAATCACCTATTTCATTCAAACCCAACAGTTTCACCGAACACGAAGAGCGTAATGCCCCTTTTTGCTTATTTTCATTCTTTCAGCAACATCACTATCTTCAGGATTCAGAATGAATATTTCCCCTGTGTATTCGGAAGAAAGATCTTGTGTTTTACAATTTGGACACATATTAGCAGTTTTTTCAACAATAAGGTGACATACACGACATGCTTTTGACATTTATGCTGCCTCCTTTTCAGGTTTCTTTTTTAAACTTTCTTTCCATTCCTCAATCCACTCAAAGGTCCCTAAGGAATCTTGTCTCATGCTTAATCCAACACGAATATTAGATTTACCAATACTTACTGCGATGACTCGTGCTCTAACTCTAGTATTTACCAACAAATCTCGTTTTGATTTATCGCCCCTAAGAACAGCATTTTTGGGGATGTATCGGAAATAATCGTCTGCTATTTGAGATACATGGCATAAAGCATCAATTGTACCAATTCTCACAAAAGCACCAAAATCAACACACTCAACAACCTCTCCTGTAACTATTTCATCTACTTCAGGTAAATAACAGAGTAGTCCAAAATCAGTTTCATAATAAGCACCACCATCTCCAGAAATAATCTTTCCTTGATAAACCTTAGCAATATCAGTTACTGCCACAATAAAACCTAAATCTGGATCGATTTTCCCTTCGAAGCTTTCTCTCGCAATTTCTGCAAGAACCTGAACGAGATTTTCATCAAATTTATTTGGTGGAACTCTTAGAGTGTCCTTGACTTTAACGCTGTAATACACTATAAAATCATCTCTTCGTCTTATACATTGCTGGTTCTATTCTAATTGTTTTTAAACATACTTATTGTAAATACTTTCACTCTCAGGCATTAATACGTAAAACGCAAAGTTTTTGAGATATTACATTTGATTGAGATACAGTCTTATATATGGGTAGTATGAAATTCAATAGAAATACCTACATAATTAAGCATTATAACGCAAGAGGAATAATTGATGAGTAAAAAAGAGCCTTCTGAACAAGAGAAGAAAACGCAAACTAGCCAAAAGAGTACACAACTAGCAGAAGAGAAAAAAATTACACAACCTGTTGTTAACATAGGAACAATAGGGCATGTTGATAATGGTAAATCTACATTAGTACAATCACTTACTGGGAAATTCCCTGATGATCATTCTGAAGAATTAAAGAGAGGTATTTCTATAAGGTTGGGATATGCTGATACAGATTTTCGCAAATGCCCGAAATGTCCAGAACCAGAAGCATATACAATAGAAAAGAAATGTCCTAAGTGTGGAACACCTTCTGAATTTCTTAGAAGAGTATCATTTGTTGATTGTCCTGGGCACGAAGTGCTTATGGCAACCCTTCTTTCAGGTGCAACAATGATGAATGGAGCAATTTTACTCATTTCAGCAAATTCAAAGTGCCCTCAACCTCAAACAAGAGAGCATCTTGCAGCTATGGACATTCTCAAAATTCCAAATATTGTTATTGCTCAAAACAAAATCGAATTGGTTTCTGAGGATGATGCAGCAAGTAATTACAAAGATATTCAGAAATTCATAAAAGGTACTATAGCTGAAAACGCACCCATTGTTCCTATAAGTGCAATGCACAAAGCTAACTTGGATGTTTTAATCTGTGAAATAGAAAAACATATTCCAACCCCAGAACTCGATATTGAAAGCCCTCTAGAAATGTTAGTAGCAAGATCTTTTGATATTAATAGACCAGGAACTCTTCCAGAGAAACTTAAAGGAGGAGCTTTAGGGGGAACTATTATCAGAGGTCAAGTTAATGTTGGAGATGAGATAGAAATTGTTCCCGGTATACCCATTAAGAAAGGCAACAAAACAGTCTATACCCCTATTAAAACGAAGGTAGTAAGTATTTCAATAGGAGAACAAGGTTTAGTAAAAAACGCACATTCAGGGGGATTGGTTGCTATTGGAACTGAACTAGATCCTTCGTTTGTTAAAGCTGATAAAATGGCAGGAAATATGATTACAACACCAGGACAGGCACCTCCTATTCTTTCAGAACTAGATCTTTCAGTGCAATTAATGGAATATGTGGTTGGATCAGAACAAATAACAAAGGTGCAGCCATTAGCTCAAGGAGAGAATCTAATGCTTAATGTAGGAACTGCTAGAACAACTGGTTCAATAACAGAGATTAGAGGAAACAAAGCTAAAGTGAAATTAAACAGAGAAGTAGCTGCACGTCCCAATAGTAAAATAGCTATCTCACGAATGATCGCTAAAAGATTTCGGTTGATAGGTGTAGGGGAAATTCTCAATAATAAGTAGTGAGGTTTTGAATGTTAATTATACTGGATTCAAGCATGTTGATGTTACCTCTAGAGAAGAAAATAAACATTACTTTTGAATTAGAACGAATTGTACCAACGGACTTTAAAGTTGTTATTCCTGAAATTATTGTAAAGGAACTAAAGAAGCTGATAGAAGAATCATCTCCTTCGATTAAACAAAAGGCACAATTTGCATTGAAATTAGCAGAAAAATATGATATTCTTCATTCGAAAACTGAAGGAAATCCTGATTTCGAACTAGAAAGACTAGCTAAAGAACATAATGCTATTATTGCAACCAATGATGTAGCACTACGATTAAATTTAAGACAAAAAGGATTTCCTGTTATTTCTTTACATGGAGACAATAAATTATCACTTTTTGGCTTCTCAGAAATTGCTGATTAAGTTCTGTTGAATTATTTTATATATTATTTTATTAAGCGTAGATTCAAACCACTAGCAAAAATCTTAATTATACTATTTTGTCATTTTCCTCTAATTAGATTAATGAGAAACAAAAGATCTAAGAAACAATAAGTGGGGTAAATAAATGAACATGAAAAATCTTTTTCCCGAAATTTTAGAGATTAAAAACGAAGAATTAAGAGATAAAGTTGTTAAATCACTTGAAAAAGCAATATCACTAGGTGGATGGACAGAGGAAGAACTTCTTCGAATTCCTTTCACATTATTGATACCAGAACTAGTTAATAGTGACTTATCTGTCAAAATTTCAATAATTGATCACATCCGAGCTGTTACTCAAATGTGTATAGCAACTTATCAACAATATGAATTTCTTAATTTAGCAGATAATCTAAATAGGGATGAACTCATAGCTGGAGGATTACTTCATGATGTAGGTAAGTTTGTTGAATATGAAAAAGATTCAACAGGAAAGATTGTTCAAAATAAAGCAGGAAAAATCCTTCGTCATCCTGCTCTAGGTTTAGAAATCGTGTATGAGTTTGATTTACCATTAAGTGTTAGACAAGCAATAATTTTCCATAGTAAGGAAGGAGATAAAATAAAAAGATTGACAGAAGTAGAAATAATCCACAGATGTGATTTTCTATGTTTTGAACCCGTAAGAAAAATATACGGATATTAAGAGATAAGGTGAAAATCATGAGTAAGAAATATACAATTGCAGTTTTACCAGGCGATGGAATTGGCAAAGACGTTACTGATGCAGCAATGAAAGTCCTTGATGTTGTAGGTTTCAGTGAACTTGCTGAATATAAGTGGGGTGACATTGGTTGGGAATTTTGGTGTAAAGAAGGGGATGCGCTACCTGAACGAACAATAGAACTGTTAAAACAATCTGATTGTTGTTTTTTCTCTGCTATTACGTCCAAACCAAAAGAAGAAGCAGAAAAGGAATTAATACCTGAACTACAAGGAAAGGGTTTAATCTACTTTAGTCCAATAGTAAGATTAAGACAATTATTCGATTTATATGTAAACTTACGTCCATGTAAAGCATATCCAGGAAATCCCTTAAATTACAGAGATGATTTGGATTTAGTAGTTTTTCGTGAGAATACTGAAGGTCTTTATGTTGGGATTGAATGGCACCCAGTTCCGGAAGAAGTTATGAAAACAATAATTGAAAACCACCCCAAAGCTAAAAGATTTGAAGGCTCCAATCTTAATGATATCGCGATTTCAACTAGGATTTTCACTAGAAAAGGAGTTAAACGTATTCTCAAAGCAAGCATGGATTATGCAAAAGAATTTGGTTACCCAACTGTTACTGTTGTAGAAAAACCGAATGTAATCAGAGAAACAAGTGGGTTGATGATAAGAGAGGCGCGTAAACTTGTGCAAGAATATAACAATTTGGAGCTTTGGGAAACAAATATTGATGCTATGGCTATGTGGTTAGTAAAGAATCCACAAAAATATGGGGTTCTTGTTGCTTCAAACATGTTTGGAGACATAGTTTCAGATTTGTGTGCTCAACTTATAGGTGGATTAGGATTTGCATGCTCTGGTAATATTGGTGATAATTTTGCAGTTTTTGAACCTACACATGGGTCTGCTCCAAAATATGTGGGTATGAATAAAGTTAATCCTATTGCACAGATATTAGCAGCAAAAATGATGCTTGATTGGCTAGGTGAAAAGGAGATGGCAAAGAAAATAGATGAAGCTGTTGCTGCCGTTATATTAGAAGGAAAAGTCAGAACTTATGACATGGGTGGATCCTCAACAACATCTGAAATGGCAGATGCTATTTGTGAGAAATTAAAAACTTAAGCTATCTTACTTATTTTTTTCTTAAAACATTTTAGGAACTAATTTCTATTTTCATTTTGTACATAATCACACACCTAGAGTTATCCTTATTACCATCTTATTAATCGATGAAATTGGGCGAGATGACAGGTTTAACCATAGTTGAAAAAATAATAAAAGTGCACAGCAATGTATCAGAAGAAGAGATTTTTCCTGGAAATATTGTATGGATTAACCTCGATTTAGTTACAGCAAGAGATTATGCAGGACCTCAAGTTGTGGACTTATTCAATAAACATTATCCCAATTTAAAAACATTTGACAATGAGAAGATTATTTTCACTCCTGATTGTTATCCATATGGAAACGATCCAAAACACGTGATTGATCAAGAAAAAATTCGTGTATTCGCTAAGGAACACAGTATTCAAGTTACTGATTTAGGTTCAGGTATAGGATCACATTTATTATTTCGAAGAGGTTTTGCGAAACCTGGAAACATAGTTTTTGGAGCTGATAGCCATTATAATATATTAGGGGCATTAGGTATTCTAGGTCAAGGAGCTGGTGATGTAATGCTTGCTTTTGCTATGAAAACTGGAAAATCCTGGATAAAAATCCCCGAAACAGTAAAAGTCATCTTGAAAGGATCTTACAAATGGCCTACAACTTCAAAAGATTTGGCTTTATTTGTTCTTAAAGAACTTCACGAGTATGGAATAACAGGTCAAGCTGTAGAATTCTATGGAGAATGTATCTCAGAATTAAGCATTGAAGATCGCGTGACATTATGTTCTCTAATTACTGAAGCCTCTGGAATGATTGGATTTGTCCCACCAGATGAACAAATAGTAGAACACTACAAACAACTCAATATCAACATAGATTTAATAGAAGCTGATGAATATGCCAAATACAGCTCTGAGCTTATTATAGATATTCAAGATTTAGATTTACAGATTGCATGCCCTCCCCATCCACATAATGTCAAACCTATTGATGAAGTATTAGGAACTCCTATTAACTCAATTGTTATAGGATCTTGTACAAATGGGAGTGCAACTGATATCCAAGATGCTGCTAAAATTCTAAAAAACAAAAAAATTAGCCCAGATATAAGACTTGGTATTGTTCCTGCAACTCGTGAAGACTTCATTTCAATTCATAATCAGAGTGTTATGACAACAATTCTAGAAGCTGGTGGTAATATCTTTGGAGTAGGTTGCTCAACTTGCGCAAAAGGTCAATATGGTCTAACAGGTGGGAAAACAGCGGTAACATTGACAACGGGTAATCGCAATACTCAAGGAAAAATTGGACCAGCTGATGTCTATTTGGCAAGTCCAGTAGTAGCTGCGGCTACTGCAATTGAAGGTAAAATTGCAAGACCAAAGATTAGAGATGATTAAATGAATATAAAAAAAATAAGTGGAAAAGCAAAATTAGTAAATATAAACGATATTGATACTGATCAAATTTTTCATCAATCTCTCTTAACAATACATAATCCTCAGGAGATTAAACCGCATATATTTGGAAACCTTAAAGGATTTGAGAATTTTGGAAAAGAAAATCATGAAGGGGAGATTGTTGTTGTTGGGAAGAATTTTGGAAAAGGATCGACAAGACAACAGGCTGTAACTGGTTTCCTAGCTCACAAAATCAAGGCAATAGTGGGAGAGTCCTTTGGACCTATATATTACAGTAATGCTGTTAATTCAGGTTTATTACTTATAGAAGCTCCCGGAATATCTCAATTACCAATTGATAATCAAGATACTTTGGAAATCAATATAGAAGAAGCTATTATTACTAATTTGAACAAAGGGAAGGAGGTTAAATGCAAAACTATACCCAAACCAGTATTAGATATTATTGAAGCTGGTGGTTTATTAAAACTAGGAGAAGAGATGTAAAAAAGCGAGGATGAAGAAATGACTAGTAAGACCTATTCAGAAAAATTATTTTCAAAAAAATCCGGTCAAGATGTAAGTGCAGGAGATATTGTTTTTGTTGAACCTGACTTAATTCTATCTCATGATAATTCTGCTTCAATTTATAAAACATTTCAAAAAATGGGTGGTACAAAAATCAAACATCCTGACCGTTTAGTTATAGTTTTGGATCATGATTCACC
>JBHLQZ010000045.1:0-9023 GCA_048883065.1 Candidatus Thorarchaeota archaeon
AATACCCATCGAAACAAAGTGAAGCAAGGTAAATTTAAATAAAAACTATATATTTTTATGGTGTTTTTTCCAAATACTTGCCCATGCGCCCAGCTGAATCACCCATTCGGTTAGATATATTGAATTGATTTCTTGTGAATATTTTAATTTTTTAATAAATGTCCTCATTGAATCAGTAAATCTCTCTATTTCTGGGAGTTGGATTTCATCTTCCAGTTTTAAATCCGTTAAAACTATTTGTGCTTCAGTTGTCATAAGAGAACTGATTTGCACAAAAAATATTGTTATCAGCAAAATGCCGAAAATTGCTTTTCGTTTCATAAGATTTTTTTCTTAATGTCATACATAAAGTTTTTCCAATATAAGTAAAACTTTGATTTTGCTTCTAAACCAAAATCAATTTTCTATCTTTGTACACATTCACACAATTAATAAGTTTCCAAAGAAAGTTCTATCAAGAATAATGATAATAAGCGGATAGAAATGGTGGAATATAAAGAGAAATTACCTATTTACCAAATAGATGCTTTTACTGATCAAGCTTTTAGAGGTAATCCGGCAGCTATTTGTATTATTGAGAAAGAGTATCCTGATGATACTTTACAAAAGATTGCAGCTGAAATGAATTTATCAGAAACAGCTTTCCTCTATGTTCCTGATGAAAGAAATATAAAAGAAATGACTTCCTTTAGATTAAGGTGGTTTACTCCTAAGATAGAAGTTAATCTTTGTGGTCATGCAACTTTAGCAACTGCAGCTCTTCTATTGTATGAAATAAACATTTATTCAGATAATATTACTTTCCACACTTTAAGTGGAGAATTATTGGCATATCGAAGAGATGAAGGAGTTGTTCTAGATTTTCCTCTTAATGATCCTGAAGATATCCAACCACCAGAAGAATTATTGGAAGTTCTTGGAATAGATAAAGTAGTAAATGTTGCATATTCTAAAGAAGTAAATGATATTTTGGTTGAACTAGAAAATGAAGAACAAGTAAAGGGAATTCAACCAGATTTTGAAAAGATGAAAGAATTAGATCTAGATTTAAAAATAAGGGGAGTAATGATAACAGCAAAAGCTTCTGAGAAATATGATTTTGTTTCAAGATTCTTCGCACCTTGGGCAGGAATAAATGAAGATCCAGTAACTGGATCAGCTCATACAATTCTCACACCTTATTGGTCAAAAAGATTGAATAAAAAGGAAATGTTAGCTTTTCAAATGTCTGAAAGAGGAGGAAAACTGAGAGTAAAAATTCTAGAAAATAACAGAGTTGAGATTGCTGGTAATGCAATATTGGTCTTCAAAGGAGAATTGTACTTTTAGCTAAATTATTCACTAACTTGTTCTTTTGTCGAATCTTCTTTAATCCTTAAAACATCCTCTTTTGTATCTATGCTTCTTCTCTTTAAACCTTCAATTTGAGTATCTATTAATTGATTGATTTTTGCAGCTCTAATCTCAGTGTTTTTCATAGGATCACAAGGTGGATCTGCAAAGTGTAATGGACAACTATCACAAAGTTCTAGATTTGCTCTTTTTCCTCTAACTATAAAAAACAAGGCAATTTCAATTGGTATTAATATTCCTAGAATCAATCGTATCCACCAAGTTGGACCCAAAACAATTATCGCAATATAGGCACCAATCCCTAATCCCAAAGAACCTCTAAAAAGAACTTTTATCCACTTGTTTTCTGGTCGAATCAGTAAGTGTAAACAAAAAGTGAAAATGCCGAAAACATAAACAATAGGGAGTATTATTACATTTGTTCTAAAGAAATTATTTGCTGGAAAGAAGATGATTAAAAATACTCCAAGCATTGAATAGAGACTTGTACATCCCACACAAAGCTTAATTCTACCAATACTCAGATAGTGATTCTTATAAACACTACAAGTAGGATGATGAGCGAAGTTCTGCCAAGAAGTGAGCTTAAACATCTCCCAGATAACTCTAAGTGGTGTTATTTTTTTAAGATGGATTTCTTCAGACAGGTAAGGAGTTTCGATTTCTTCTTCAGACATTTAAGTCACCTTAGAGTTAGTGGTGTGAGTAATTATAATAGTTATTAATAACATTTTCTTATATAAAAAAAGAAAGAAAAAAATAAAATAAATTATGCAGGTGGGAACAGTGCTGGAATGTCATCGGTAGCAGCTAGGAAGTACATGTAAACATGCCCTAACCACTTGGCTATCCTCAAAACGAATGTATAATGCATCTTGAATCTCTTACCCATTATCAAAACTGTAATACAGTTAATAAAGAAGGTTATTCCGATTATAATGCCAAAAATAAACATTACAATCATGATTACAAAACCATATACTATCTGTAGTAGCCATCTTATGATACAAAAGTTTAGCCTGCTTGCTTTCTCTTTAAAAGCTGGTAGCGACATAGTAAATAATTGTATATTCAACTTATATTTAAAATTATGTCTAACAACTGGAGAAGATGTTTTATCAATATAAAATAATGAATAAAAAACCTATGAGGAAAATTCCCTTTATAAATAATCGTACGAAATAACAATTCGAATTTTCTCGAAACCAGAATTACAATTCCATTTTTATAGAATTACCGTTTCACTGGACTCTATATATCTGCCCATGTGCTTATTTTCTCATGAAAGTTTTACTAACTGGAGCTTTTGGTAACGTTGGTCAAAGAACTCTAAAAGTATTGTTAAATAGAGGATATTCTGTAAGATGTTTTGATTTGAAGAATCCCCGAAATGTTCAATTAGAAGCAAGATTGAAGAAAATTGGGATTTTTGAAACAGTATGGGGTGACATTAGAGATTCTAAAATTACAAATAAAATTGTTAAAGAAGTTGATGCAATAATACATCTCGCAGCAATCATTCCTCCTTTAGCATATGAAAAACAAAAACTTGCATATGATGTTAATGTTAAAGGTTCGATTAACTTGCTAAAGGCAGCAGAGAAGATGAAAAATCCACCTAGATTTGTATATATCTCTTCTATAGCTGTCCATGGTAACAGGATGGATAAAGAACCTCCAACACGAGTAGATGACCCTTTTGATCCTTTAGATTATGATAATTATGCAAAGCATAAAATCGAAGTGGAAAAAGCAGTTTGGAAAAGTAAGATTCCTTGGATTATTTTGCGATTTGCAGCAGTTACTCCTTTCGAGATGACTTGGAAAATTCCTGATTTGATGTTTGAAGTTCCTTTAGAACAAAGAATAGAATTAGTAGATTCTAGAGATGCTGCATTAGCTTGCGTAAATGCATTGAAAGCTGATGTTATAGGTAAGACTCTATTTATTGGTGGAGGAGAAGGTAACCAAATATATCAAAGAGAATTTTTATCAAAAATGCTTGAAGTTCTAGGTATTGGAATGCTCCCAGATGAAGCATTTAAACCTGTAAATAGCATAAACGATTATTATCACTGCGATTGGATGAACACTAAAGAAGCTCAAGAATTATTAAATTTCCAAAAGAATACATTTAATGATTTCTTGAAAGTATATAAGAAAAAAGTAAGCTTCCGAAGATTTTTGATAAGTCTTTTCAAACCTCTTGTTCGAGCAATTCTTCTTGAAAGATCTCCTTACTATTCGAGAAAGAGAAAAAAACAAACAAAATACAAAACAAGAGGAAAACCAACTCTTACATGATTTTGAATATCTTCTTTTTTTTTTGTAAAAATTATTTTTTAAGAATGGTAAAATATATATATCAGTAATTAGCAAATTTTCCAAAAGTAACCTACCTATTTGTCAAAGCTTAAAGGTGAATTAGATGAGTGAAAAAAAGACAAAGAAAGAACTTGTAGTTGGTATAGATTTAGGAACAACAAACTCAGGAATTGCTCACATGGTTGCAGGAAAACCTGAGATTATACCCAATGTTGAGGGTGGAAGAATTACTCCAAGTGTTGTCACTTTTAATGAAGATGGAACTCGTACAGTTGGAATACAAGCAAAAAGACAAGCAGTTGCTTTTCCTGAACGAACTGTAAGAAGCATTAAAAGAAAAATGGGTACTAAATATAACTTCAAAGTTGAAGATAAAGAATATCGACCTGAAGAAATCTCTGCACTTATTCTTACAAAATTGAAAGAAGATGCAGAATCATATTTAGGAGAAAAAATTGAGAAAGCAGTAATCACTGTCCCAGCTTATTTTAGTGATACACAAAGACAAGCAACTAAAGACGCTGGCGAAATAGCAGGTTTAGAAGTGCTTCGAATTGTCAATGAACCAACTGCTAGCGCATTAGCTTATGGTCTTGACAAAGAAGGAGCTGAAAAAGTTTTAGTCTTTGATTTAGGAGGAGGAACATTTGATGTATCAATCCTCGAACTTGATGAAGGATTATTTAAAGTAATTGCAACTTCAGGGAATAATCTCTTAGGAGGAGATGATTGGGATCAACGTATTATTGATTGGATAGTTGCTGAATTTAAGAAAAAAGAAGGTATTGATTTATCAAAAGATCCAAAGATAATGCAAAGACTGAAAGATGCAGCTGAAGATGCAAAGATTGAGCTTACTTCAAAATTAAAAACAAGGATTAGTTTACCTTATATTACAGCTGATGCATCGGGAGCAAAACACCTAGATTTAGAGCTTACTAGAGCTAAATTTGAAGACATGAGTAAAGATCTTGTTGAAAAATGTGCAGAACCATCCAAACAAGCTATGCAAGACTCTAAAGTAAAAACTGGAGAATTGGATAAAGTTATTCTCGTAGGTGGAGCCACAAGAATGCCTATGATAAGAGAGATGGCTAAGGAATTATTTGGAAAAGAACCTCATAAAGGTGTAGCTCCTGAAGAAGTAGTAGCATTAGGTGCTGCAGTTCAAGCAGCTGTTCTTGCTGGAGAAAGAAAAGATATTCTTCTTCTTGATGTTACTCCTTTAACTTTAGGAGTGGAAACTTATTCTCCAATGGGAGGTGTTATGACACCTTTGGTAGAAAGAAATACAACAATTCCAGTTACTAAAAAGAAAGTATTTACAACCTTAGAAAATAACCAACCTGCTGTAAGTATTCATGTTCTTCAAGGAGAAAGAACTATGGCAGCAGATAATATTACACTAGGGAATTTTGATTTAGTAGGGATTCCTCCGGCACCAAGAGGTGTTCCACAGATAGAGGTTCAATTCGATATAGATGCAAACGGGATAACACAAGTTTCTGCAAAAGATCTAGGTACAGGGAAAGCACAAAGTATCCAGATACAATCTTCTCATTTAACAGATAAGGAAATTGAAAAAATGAAAACAGAAGCAGAACAATATAAAGAAGAAGATGCAAAAAGAAGAGAGCTTATTGAAGCCAAAAATAGCGCTGAACAAGCAATCTACAGCATAGAAAATACACTAAAGGAACTTGGTGACAAAGTTACTGAAACTGAAAAAAAAGAGATAGAGAAAAAATCTGAAGAACTAAAGAAAATAATCGAAGGCGATGATTTAGAAAAAATAAAATCTGCTACTGAAGAACTGATGCAAGAAGTATACAAAATATCCCAAAGAATCTATGCAGAGACTGGACAAGCACCAGGTGGTCCCCAACCTGATCCAAGTCAATATGGTCCAGGTGTTTCAGAAGGACCAGGCACTCCTCAACAACCTGAAATTGATGAGGAACAAGTTATAGATGTGGATTATGAACCTGTTGAGGATGAAGAATAACCTTCTATATCTCGCTAAACGATAAGATTTTTATCCCCTTTTTCTTTTTTATTTTGCGCACTAAACAAAACACATAGAGGATTATATATGTCAAAATCTGATAAACGAGATTACTATGAAGTGCTTGGTGTATCAAAAGAGGCATCTGAAGGTGAGATAAAAAAAGCATATAGAAAGAAAGCTATGCAGTATCATCCTGATCAAAATCCAGATGACCCAGGTGCTGCTGAGAAATTTAAAGAAGCGACTGAAGCTTATGAAATCCTCTCTGATTCACAAAAGAGGTCTGCTTATGATAGATTTGGTTTTGCTGGAGTTCAATCAGATTTTGCTGGTGTAAATGCTCGAGATTTCTCAACATTTTCGGATCTGTTTTCCTCTATATTCAGTGAAGATTTTTTTGGTGATGATCTCTTTAGTAGTTTTTTTGGTGGAAGAGCTAGAAGACGTCGTCCAGCTGGACCTCAACAAGGTTCTGATTTGTTAATGAATTATGAAATCTCTTTCTATGAAGCTGTTTATGGTGGAAAGAAAGTTGTTGAAGTCCCAATAAAAAAAATCTGCACTAGTTGTGAAGGTTCAGGAGCTCAAGCTGGAACCTCTCCCGAGAAATGTCCAGACTGCCAAGGTTCTGGTGTGGAAACTATCACTCGTCAAATGGGTTTCACACGATACATCTCTCAACAAGCATGCTCTAAATGTAGAGGTGAAGGAGAAATAATTTCAAAACCTTGTAAGGAATGTAAAGGTTCTGGAAGGTCTAAAGAAAATGAAAGAATAAAACTAGATATTCCTCCTGGGGTAGATTCTGGATTTAGGTTAAGAATTAAGGGAAAAGGTGAAAAAGGAAAATTAGGGGGAGGAAGGGGAGATCTATACATTCGCGTAATAGTAGAATCACATCCATTCTATAATAGGCAAGGTGATAACATCGTTGTAGAGATTGCTATACCATATCCGCTAGCAGTATTAGGGGGAGAACTCAAAATACCCACACCTTATGGTCCAGAAAAAGTTAAAATTCCTCCAAAAACCAAAGAAGGCAATATTCTTCGTTTGCAAAGAAAAGGTATCCAACGTAAAACTCCTTATGGAATGAACTATGGTGACTTTCTTATAGTAATTCATTATGATGTTCCAAAAAGACTTTCTGAAGAGGAAAAAGAACTACTCACTAAGCTAAATGAAAAATTGCAACTCTCAAAAGATCAAAGCAATCTCTTTGATAAATTGATAGGTGAAGTGAAAGATTATGAAATGAATCTCTAATTTTTCAAGATTCATCAGATACTTTTTTAATTTCAAACTTCTTAATAATTAGTAATGAGTGAAGAATTTGTTCGTTGTGAAAACTGTGGAAATCTCAATATTGTTGGAACAAAGAAATGCGTTTTTTGTGATACTGAAATCACTGAAACAGCTGAAAAAATAAAGGATCCAGAGGTTCAAGCTGCAGAAGCTCTTGGTGTTCCAAGTGTTCCTGAGGTTCCAAGTGAACCAAAAGAGAAAAAGGAAATAGACTTGCCTGAAGTTCCAAAAGCTAAACCAGCTGAAGATAAGAAAGCGAGGAAGAAAGAAATCAAGGAAAGCGTAGAACCAGACTACTCCATTGGTAAGAAAATAATTTTTATCTCGCTTCTTGCAATATGTGTTTCAATAATACATTATGGAATAAATTTTCTGTTATCATTCCTTTCAATTAAAATCTCTGATCCTGATATCAATCTCTATCCTGGAATTCCTATAAACCTTGAAGATACTATGGAGATAAATGCAGTTTCAATTCTAGTAGGTTTTATTTTCGCAATACTAATAGGATATCTATTTGGAAAAATTGTGCGAAGATATACTTCTGATAAAAAGGGAATTCGGTTCTGGGTGGCTTATGCAATAACAATAGACGTGATAATTAATATAGCAGCAGCTATAGTTTTGATAATTATTACAAATGCTGCATATGTCAATGATTTGTTGTTCATCTACCTTTCTGGAGCAGTCTTCATCTTCTTAATCTTTGGTGCAATAACTGTATTTATACCAATTTTAACAGGATCTTTTCTTATATTCCCCCAAATAGATCGAATCTTCTTCCCAAGAAAATATGCTGAGTAATAATTGGTGAAATATGTGAGTTTAGATGATAAGCTAAGTAAATTCCTTAAGCACGAAATCGAATCTGTAAACCTCCATTTACCAAAAAAAAGAGTCTCATTAGAAGATGCTATACAAGGTAAGACTTACTACATGAGTAGAGAAGATGTAGAACTCTATATTAATAAAAAAGAGGTTGATGTGCTTTCAAAAATCTGTCCAGTTAGGAAACATAAAGATGTTTTTCTACCTATTTTAATTATTCGAAGAAGGGATTTAGGAAAAGGTGTTTATGTAATATCAGGAGAATTGATTGAGCAATATTTGGTTTTAAAAGCATTAAATAAATATGATAAAGAATGGGATGATTTCAGAAAGAATCCTTTACCTACAAATGCGTTATTTTTATATAAACCAGATTTAATTGAAATACGGAAAATTCTTCCAACTGGTATTGTAATTGGTTTTACATGAAGAGGAAAGATACAAAATGAATAAGTATGCTATTTTAAAAGAAAATCATCTTAAGAGAATAGAAAGAATCAGAAAATTTTCTGAAGAAAAAGAACTTGGTTCAATGATTTTTTTCAGTCCTTTATCAATTTTCTACTTGACTGGTTACCATTTTATTGCTACAGAGAGACCTATAGCTTTTGTACTCCCAGTCTCAGATGAACCTTGGTTTTATGTTCCAAGATTAGAACAAGAGCATCTAATCGAAAAGATTCCTTGGGTAGAAAGAGAAATATATTTCGAATATCCCGATTTGAAGCATCCAGCAAAAATCTTTGTTGAAAGATTAGAGGAAAGGAAGATTATTAAGAAAAAAATAGGTATGGAAGCACCCTCTTTCTCAGCTTATTGGGGATATAGTGGTCCTAAGTTAACAGAATTATTAGAAAACAAAGTTGAAACTGAACTTCATTCAACTTTGATTCAAGAAATGAGAAAGATAAAAGATGAAGAAGAACTACGTTTAATTAAAATCTCTGCTAAATACGGAGATTTAGCTCATAGATTTTTACAAGAATATACAGCTGAAGGTAAGAATGAAGTAGAAGTATCTCTAAAAGCTTGTATAGACGCATCTAAAAAAATGTTAGATGACTTAGAAGGTTTTATTCCTAGAGGAATTTTACCAGCAAGTGCTGGATATAGAGGACAAATAGGTGAATGGTCAGCAATTCCACATTCTGTTATTGAGAAGACTGTTTTTAAGAAAGGAGATGTTCTTGTCACTGGTGCTGGA